>JAFMSB010000136.1 GCA_017353815.1 Methylocapsa sp.
AATGCGCCAATATAATGCAACGTATCCGTCTAGTCATCAAAATCCATGGCCAGTGTTGAAATGCGGAGGCGGTCTGGCCGAGTTGGCCGCAGCGATGGGGGGAAGCGCCGGAGCGTCCGCTGGCCCAGCCGTCACAGCAGCATGGAATGGGGTCTCAATTTTGCCCTGCAATTTTATGTTGTCAGAGTCCATTTGGCTTGGCATTTTTCAAGGGCAGTCCGCCTGCTTCATTCTGAGCCAACTTTGCATTTCCGACAAGGCGGGGTTGCCTCTAAGCGCGTCCAGCTCATACCTTAGGCGCCGCCCAGAGAACGATCTCGCGCATGATCTTCGAAAGCCCCGCATCGAGCGCCGCGGCAACCGCGGGAGGCTCGCTCGAAGGAACCGGAACATTGGCCGTGAACCGGCGGGCGGCGATTACTCGGCCGCTCGTGCCTGTGAGCTGCGCCGAAATCTCGACGGCGGCAAGGCTCGCCCCCGCGTCGTATTCGAACCGGCGGAGATTTGTCTGCAAGGTTGCATCCGCGAGGATGCCGGGGCCCCCTGCCCCGCGCAGCACATGCGCATTTTGAAAGCTCTCGATCAGCCGGCTCTGGATGAGAATGGGAAGCCTGTCGGCCCATTGCGCGCCGCTAAGATAAGCAACCGATTCGGGCGACGTGCGCACGACAATCTCGCTGGAATTTTCGGGCAGCGTCGCATCGGGAATGGCTATGGCAAGCTGGCGATCGGCGGCGCGTGGGCCAAATGCGCCGCGTACCGGGTTCAGATCATAGGTGAGTTTTGGCGCCGAGGCGCAGGCGGAAAGCAATGCGGCAATGGCGGCTAGCAGGAGATTGCCCGGAAAAGGGAGCCGGAGGGCGCAATACGACCGCATCAAATCCATTTCCGCAATGGGGCCTGCCTCCAGCCGGGCAGCCTCGATGCGGCTAATAGCAGCCAAAGGTTGCGTCAAGATGAGCGCAAGAGTGCCGCTTCTTCTTCTCGCGCCCAAGAGGGCATGAATTCGCTCCAGCCTGTGATTTGGCGCGATTTCTTATCGCTCGGCCGATCCCGGCCAAGCAGAAAGCGCGCTAGCGCCCACCGGAATACTGCGGAACCTGCGCCGATTTGCCAAAAAGGAGCTGCTGGGGATCGTTCTGGAGCGAGCGGATCGCCTGATTGATCTCTTCGAGCGTCTTGCGGCCGTCAACGGCCAAAGCCTCATATTGGCGCAACCCGCTGCCGCTGAAACGCTTGATATTCTCGCCGATGGCCTTGACTTGCGTGTTGAAATTATCGGCGGCTTTTTTGATCGATGTGGCGGCGGCTGCAACCTCGCCAAGCGGGCCCTTTGAGTTGCCGGTCTCAAGGAAACCGTTCAAGGAGTTGGCGGCCTTGTCGAGTTTTTCCGAAAGCGATTGGAATTCGGCGACGATCGCTTTGACCTGATCGGATTTTTCGGCGAGCACGCCTGAGAATTTTTCGGCGTTCTTTACCGTTGCCGAGATCGAATCCGAATTTTCGTCGATGAGATGGTTCGCCTTGGCAAGGAAATCCGAGGTTTGGGCGGCGACATGCCGCGCGGTCGCAACCAGATCTTGGAACTCCGAGGGCTCCGCATAAATGACGCCGGGCTCTTTCGCGCTAGAGGCAAGGGGGGGCGTGTCCGGGGCGCCGCCTTTGAGGGCAATCGAAGCCACGCCGGTGAGGCCCGTATATTCGAGCTGCGCCTTTGTGTCGGTGCGAACCGGAACGCGCGAGTCGATCCCAATCAAAGCATAGACGTGGGAGGGATCCTCCGGCAGGAAATCAATTTTGGTGACCTCGCCGGCCTTAACGCCGTTAAAGAGCACCCAGCCGCCGGGCGACAATCCCGATACCGATCCCGTGAAGATAACCTTGTAAGTTGCCTTGCCGCCTGCTTTTTCAGCTCCCGAAAACCACAGCACGAAGCCGAAACATGCGGCAATGACCGCCAGGGTGAAAAGCCCGATCAAGGCGTAATTCGCGCGCGTTTCCATGCGGTCTCGCTACCTGTATCCTTCTTGAAAAGCCATTCACATTTGAGCGGGCAGGCCGCCTGCGCCGGCTTCCGGCGGGCCGTCTGCGCCCGCGCTTATGCCCGGCAAGACTTGGATACGATGGGCTCGCTTGCCGTGAAAATAAGCGCGAAGCCAGGGATGGTCCGAGGCGAGCATCGCCGAAATCGGGCCGGCGGCAATCACCTTTTTGTCGGCGAGAGCAGCGACCCGGTCGCAGATCGAAGAGAGACTGTCGAGGTCGTGCGTGACCATAAAGACGGTAAGACCGAGCGTGCGCTGCAAGGTGGCGATCAAATCGTCGAAATCCGCCGCTCCGATCGGATCAAGACCAGATGTTGGCTCGTCGAGGAACAAGAGTTCCGGATCTAGCGCCAGCGCCCGGGCGAGAGCGGCCCGTTTGGTCATGCCGCCGGAGAGTTCCGATGGATATTTGCCGGCTGCGCCCGGATCGAGGCCGGCAAGCTCGATCTTTAGCATCGCGAGCTCATCCGAGAGGCGGGGCGACAAGCGCAAATGCTCGCGCATGGGCACCTCGACGTTTTGCTTGACGGTGAGGCCGGAAAACAATGCCCCTTGCTGAAACATCACGCCGATCCGCCTCTCGATCGCAGCCCGCTCGCCCTGGACGAGATGATCGACATTACGGCCGAACACTTCGACGGTACCGCTTCGCTTTCGCACGAGCCCGAGGATGGCCCGCGTCAGCACCGATTTGCCCGTGCCGGAGCCGCCCACACAGCCAAGCACCTCGCCGCGATAGACATCGAGATCAAGGCCGTGGAGCACGGCAGTGCCGCCAAAATCGACATCGAGGCCCCTCACCCGGACGATCGCTTCCCCCGCAGCCATGCGAGGCGCGGTCCGGCGCTCCCGCGGCGCTTGAGGCGCCCCGCTAAAGGCGCCCGCCTCTGCAGCAAAAGGTGAGGTCAATATCTTATCCCCGCGAAAAACATGGCAAAAAGCCCGTCGATCACGATAATCATGAAAATCGATTTCACAACCGAGGAAGTCACGTGGCGGCCGAGCGATTCTGCCGATCCGGCAACGGCCAAGCCCTCCACGCAAGCAATCAGCCCTATCACAAGCGCCATAAAAGGCGCTTTGATGATGCCCGCGAAGAATGTGTGAAAGCCGACTGCCGTCTGCAGCCCGGTTAAAAACCGCACCGGGGTGATCCCCTCATAAGCCCAGCTTACCAGGAGGCCGCCGAACAGGCCCGCCATATCGGCAATAAAAGTGAGTATCGGGAGACTGATGATAAGCGCGAGAATGCGCGGGACGATCAAAATATCGGCCGGGCGCAGGCCCATCACCATCAGAGCGTCAATCTCCTCTTGCAGCTTCATGGACCCAAGCTCGGCGGTGATTGCCGATCCCGACCGCCCGGCCACCATGATCGCGGTGAGCAAAACGCCAAGGTCGCGCAAGATCAGGATGCCGATGAGATTGATGACGAAAACCGTCGCGCCGAAGCGGCGCAGCTGGAATATGCCTTGCTGGGCAAGGATTGCGCCTGAGACAAAGTTAATGAGCGCGATGATCGGCGTCCCGCGAAAGGCAATGCTTTCCAGATGGAAGACCAGCGGGGTCGCCCGGAAATGCGAGGGGTTCACGAGGCTTTTTGCGATCGCCGCCACGACCTCGCCAAGGAAACCCACGCCCCTGTAAAGATCGGCGCCCGCGGAGACGACGGTCTCGCCGGTATCGGCGAGAATGCGCAATAGGTACGAGCCGCCCCCGCGCGCGGGCATGGCAAGCGTGTGATAATTTGCCTCACGCAGCAAAATTTCGAACTCGGGACGCACGGATTCAAGTCTTGCTTCGATGCCTTCGGCGCTCAGCGTTTGGCGGGTGCGGCCGATGAGCCAGGCTCCCGCCGTGTCGAGCCGCACGATCCGACCAAGATCGAAAACGACCTGGCGCGCTTTCCGGCTCTCGGCGAGCAGCGCCTCCGCCCGTGTCTCGATCGCCGCGGAGGCGTCCACAGTCCACCGCCCGCAAAGGACCAGTCTTAGCGCATCGCCCTCATTGGCGCTCGAAAACTCCGGCCCCTCCGGCAAATCCATGATCAGGCAGTCTCCAAAGCCAAAGTCATTGGCCGCTATAATCAAAAACGCGATGCTGCAACAGATTTCTTTATACTTAATTATTCAACAAAATGTTGCCCGAAAGACACGGCGGCCAAGCAATCGAGCAGTCTAACCCGCCGCGGCTGCGCCAGCGGCAAATTGAGCTTGACTAGCCGTTGAAAAAATCCGCAACTGGCGTAGTTAGCTTTGTAACCGAAGTGTAACTCGCAAGCGTAGTGTAAATGGGGCGTTGGGTGCGAAGGGCTTCCCGGTTCCGCGGTTTGGTGCGCAGCTCGGCGTGGAGTTTTGCGCGGGCCGTCCGCTTATGCGCCATTTTGCTAGCTTGCCTTGCGCTGGTTTCGGTCCCGGCGCAGCAATGGCATGCGCCGGGTGATGCCGCGCGTCTCGCGGACGTCCAATTGGATGTCCCCTGTTCGCATCACACCATCCACGCAGCCGCCAAGCATGACGGCGGCGGCATCCCCTGCCCCCATGATGGCTGTCCCTTCTGCCCCTGCCCGTGCTGCGCGCCTTTGCATGCCGCAATGGGAGTCCTCCCGCAGCAAATATCGCCGGTAGCCTATGCTCCGTCTTTTTCCAAGGCAGCCCTGGCGCCGGCCTTGCCCGGCTGCGCAGCGCGCTTTGCGGTTATCGCCGGACAGCCCCGCGCGCCACCCTTCCTCGTCTGATTGATGAGCAATCGCCCCGCGCGGCTTTTCACAGGCCGCTTTGGGCAAACGACTCCTATCAGATCGAGGATCAAACATGTCTTCTAAAACTGCCCTGGCTCGCGCGGGCGCATTGGCTGCCGCGGCCATATTTGCGGGGCCAGCGTTTGCTGCCGAGCCCGTACCCTCGCCACCTCCGCCTCCCGCCTTCACCTGGACCGGCCTCTATTTCGGCGCCCAGATCGGCGGCGTGTGGGGCCATGACCCTGTCTTCTGGAGCGGCATATCGAACGATGACGAGCGGGCCTTCGGCGCGTTCACCGATTCCCCCTCAGGCGTGATTGGCGGCGTCCATGCCGGCTACAATCTCCAATATAACCCCTGGCTGGTGTTTGGCATCGAAGGTTCTGTCGACGGCACGAGTCTCAACCGCACTGTCGCGGTTCCGGTGAACGACGCCTTTTTCGACACGCCAGGCGTCATAACGTCGACGACGCAGGCGAGCGTCCAGGGCTCGCTGCGCGGCCGCCTCGGCATCGCCTTCGACCGGCTCCTCGTTTATGGCACCGGCGGCGTCGCCGTCACCAATCCCAACACGACCATCATCGACACGACAGGCTTCTTCACCGGCGTTCCGGGGACCAATTCGACCTTCACCAATGTGCGCGCCGGATGGACCGCGGGCGGGGGCATCGAATATGCCGTCGCCGACAATTGGTGGGTGCGCGCCGAGTGGCGCTATTCGAATTTCGGCACAACCACGGACTTCCCTTTCCTCGGTCAGCTTCCGTTCCCCAACAGCTT
>JAFMSB010000422.1 GCA_017353815.1 Methylocapsa sp.
TTTGGGCGTGAGCGAGCATACGGCGGTCAACCACTGCCGGAATATTTATGCGAAGCTTGGTGTCCAGAGCCGCGCCGAGCTCGCCGAGCGGCTCAATAACGGACTTTAGAAGCAAAGCGGTCAAAAACCTCGCGCGGGGCTATTCCTGATCCGGTGGCGCCAGCGATAGTAGAGGTATGGCACGGCACCGGTCACTAACGTGCCTATGCTAAGGGCGGAAGTGCCCCACCCGAGTGTGGGCAGCTGGTAGATTCCGACGCCGGCAACGAAAAGCGCCGAAAGCAGCGGGAACGCGACGCTAACGAGGGCGGCGCGTAATCCTGTGCGCGCCGCTTTACGAAAATGCCATGCGCAGGCAAGGCCTGCCAAGGAATAGTAACACGCGACCTGCACGCCGATCGCGTTGATGAGGCCGGTCATCACGGCGCTGGTCGACGAGGAGGCGGCAGATAGGGCGAGCACGAGCAACGTAAATCCGCCGACTGCGAAGCCCGCAAGCCAGGGCGTCCGGAATCGCGGGTGGAGCGCGCCCATGGTCTGCCCGATCGCCCGGTCGCGGGCCATCGAAAACAATAGCCTGGTGCATTGAAGAAGCTGGGTCTCGATGGTCGCAACTGCGCTCACTAAAACCGCCAAAATTGCAATTGCGCTCCAATGCGAAGGCAGCGCCGCAGCACCGAGGGCGGGAAGCAGACTCCCGCCATGAGCCTCGATGTCGGCGGGCGCGAGAGCCATCTGCGCGGCAATTTGAGCGAGTAGAAACATGGCGGCAACCGCGGCGATGCCAAGCATGCAGGCAAGCCCGGCAGCCCGGCCGCTGTTGGCCGTTTCTTCGGCGAGATTGGCGGATACGTCCCAGCCGAAATAGTAAAACAGGGCAACCAGCATCCCGGCCGAAAAGGCCCCGAACGAGCCAAAGGCCGAGGGCGAAAACCATTCCCATGTAAACGCCGCGGCAGGCGCGGCGCGCGCGTTCCAAATGGCGAGCCCGCAGATGAGGAGGATGGCGCCAACTTCGAGCAGTGTGAGCACCACCTGCGCCCTTGCGCTGACCGTTACGCCGGCGGTGACGACTGCCAGCACACCGAGAAACCATAAGGTTCCGGCGCCTGTCGCCCAAACCACATTGTTGGCATGGCTTGGAAGGAATAGCTCGAGGGTTGCTTCTCCGGCCGGGAGTGCCGCGGCAACGTTAAAAATCGTCGAGAGGCTGAGCAGCGCCCAGCCGGCCAGGAACCCCAATGCCGGGTGGATTGCGCGGCCAACCCAGACATAGGCCGCGCCCGCGTCAGGCTGCCAGCGGTTGAGCTGCGCAAAGGCAAGCGAAATTCCGATCATCGGCAGAGCGGCGAGGAGAAGCGCCGCGGGCCCGGCGGTCCCGGCGGCAACAATGAGCGCGGCCGTGCTCACCGTGATCGAATAGGCGGGCGCGGAGCCAGCGACAGCCATGATGAAGCTGTCGAGCAAGCCCAGCGCTCCCTTTTTCAACGAATGTTCCACCGGAGCCTCTGCCTCTATGCCGCCTTGCAGAATCCAATGCCGGAACGGCGGGGCCGCATCCATAGGCCATTTGCGGACTGCGGCAAGCTCGCTCGAAAGCCTTTTATTGGCAAACCGGGGGAACCCGCCCCCGCAGGCGGCGAGGCGCCTCCTGCCCGGCCCAGACCATAACCGGGCAAATGATGATTATCTTTCGGATAATTTTGTATTAGGTATATCTTAACAAGGAAACCGGAAGGAGAA
>JAFMSB010000137.1 GCA_017353815.1 Methylocapsa sp.
CCGCCGCTTCAATGATAGCAAACGGCTTTTACGGCTTCGATCACTTCACCCACGCTTGGCAGGACCAATTTTTCGAGATTTGCCGCGTAAGGCATCGGCACGTCCTTGCCGCAGATGCGCACAACCGGCGCATCGAGATAATCAAAAGCCTGCTCCATGAGCCGGGCAATGATCTCGGCGCCAACGCCGCTCTGCGGCCAGCCTTCCTCGACACTCACGCAGCGCCCGGTCTTTTGAACGGAATTTACGATCGCCTCGCTGTCCATGGGGCGGATTGTCCGGAGATCGATGATCTCGGCTTCTATCCCCTCGCGCGCCAGCTCCTCCGCCGCCTTTGTCGCATAGGTCATTCCAATCCCGAAGGACACGATCGTTACGTCCTTGCCCTCGCGCGCCAAGCGCGCCTTGCCGATGGGAACAAGATAATCATCGCGCGCGGGCACTTCGAATTTATGCCCGTAAAGAATTTCATTTTCGAGGAAAATGACCGGGTTCGGATCGCGTATGGCACTCTTCAGGAGCCCTTTGGCATCCGCGGCCGTATAGGGCATGACGACCTTGAGTCCCGGAATATGCGAATACCAAGCCGCATAATCCTGGCTGTGCTGGGCGGCAACGCGGGCGGCGGCGCCGTTCGGGCCGCGAAACACGATCGGGCAGTTCATCTGGCCGCCGGACATGTAAAGCGTTTTGGCAGCGGAGTTGATGATCTGGTCCATGGCCTGCATCGCAAAATTGAAAGTCATGAACTCGACGATTGGCCGCAGGCCCGCGAAGGCCGTCCCAATGCCGACCCCGGCAAAAGCATGCTCCGTAATTGGCGTATCGACGACGCGCCGCGGCCCGAATTCCTGCAGCAGCCCTTGCGTGACCTTATATGCGCCTTCGTACTCGGCGACCTCCTCGCCGATAACAAATACATTGCCGTCGCGGCGCATTTCTTCCACCATTGCGTCGCGCAACGCTTCGCGGACGCTCTGCGTGATCATAGCCGTGGCATGAGGAATTTCTTTCAACGCCGCCGCAGAGCGGATTTCCTCCCTCGGCTGCGCTAGGGGTGGCACAGGCCGGGCCTTGATCTCCGGGGCTTGCGGCGTTGCCGGCGGCTTTGTTTGCGCCTCGGCCGGTTTGGGGCTCTCGCCATTCGAAGCGATCACGGCTATCGGTGTATTGACGGCAACATTGTCGGTTCCGTCCGGCACCAGGATCTTTTCGAGGGTGCCATCATCGGCGGCCTCAATTTCCATCGTTGCCTTATCCGTTTCAATCTCGGCAATGACATCGCCGGAGCGGACTGTGTCGCCTTCCTTCTTGAGCCATTTGGAAAGCTTACCCTGCTCCATGGTCGGCGAAAGCGCGGGCATGAGAACATTTGTCACCATCTGGCGCCCCCGCAATACCCCGCCTGCCTTCCTCTGCTCCTATTCATGCCAGCACGCCGGTCCATAACTCGGACGGATCGGGCTCCGGCTCGTGGGCAGCGAATTCGGCCGCCTCTGCCACGATCGCACGGATCTCGGCATCGATCTTCTTGAGATCGTCTTGGCTCGCCTGCCCGTTCGCGAAGAGGCGAGCGCGCACCTGTTCGATCGGATCGCGCTCCTCGCGCATTTTCTGCACCTCGTCCCTCGACCGGTATTTGGCCGGATCCGACATGGAATGGCCGCGATAGCGATAGGTTTGCATTTCAAGGATCACTGGCCCGTTGCCGGACCGGCACCATTCTGCCGCCCGGACGGCCGTGGCTTTCACCGCACGCACGTCCATGCCGTCGACTTGCTCGCCCGGAATATTGAAGGACTGGCCGCGCTTGGAGAAATCGGTAAGCGCCGAAGCCCTTGAGACGGAAGTGCCCATCGCATAGCGGTTGTTCTCGATAATATAGACGATGGGAAGCTTCCAAAGCTCCGCCATGTTAAAACTTTCATAAACTTGGCCTTGATTAGCCGCGCCGTCGCCAAAATAAGTGAAACAGATGCTGTTATTGCCGCGATAGCGGTTGGCAAATGCAAGGCCGCTCCCAATAGGCACCTGCGCGCCGACAATGCCATGGCCGCCATAAAAATGGTTTTCCTTCGAAAACATATGCATGGAGCCGCTCTTGCCCTTTGCGGCTCCGCTGCGCCTCCCAGTCAGCTCCGCCATGACGGCCTTGGGATCCATGCCGCAGGCAAGCATATGACCGTGGTCGCGGTAGCTTGCGATCGTCTGGTCTCCCGGCCGAGTCGCCATCCGGACGCCGGTGACGACGGCCTCCTGGCCTATGTAGAGATGGCAAAAGCCGCCAATCAGGCCCATGCCGTACATTTGGCCTGCCTTCTCCTCGAAACGGCGAATGAGGAGCATCATGCGCAGACAATAGAGCTCTTCATCCTTCGTGAGCGGGGCTGGGGCGGCGGACGCAGGGCTTGCCGCGCCTGCTGCTTCTCTCTCCGCTTTTGCCATCGGCTTGCGGATACGGGATGATGTAGCGGCCATGGCACTCCCTTGATAAAATCCTGTGCAGCGCAGTCGCAAAGATAACGCAGCGCCGGGCGGAATGCGAGCATAGGAGGAGCGCGGGATGCCAGGCGCAAAAACCCTGTGCCCCTTCGCAAGAGCACCGCACCTCGCGCTGGTACCTCAAAAGAGCCAAGTCTGGGCCGCCTAACAACCTCCCCATTTGACTGGCTCGAACGGGGGGATGCGGCATGGCAATTGCCGCCAAAGTTTTAGGAATAATCCTAAACTTTGGTTATGCGCGCTCAGCCACTGCCGCCGCCGGTCACGTTGCTCACTATGAACTGAAGATGGGTGCCCCTGCTGATAGCGCGCGGCGCCCGCGGCCTTGCTTTTGCGGCGCAAAAAATACCATTGCGCCCAGTTGATCATCGCATCCGCGTCCGCTATCTGCGTTGCATCGCTTCAACAGGAATTCCAAGGATCAGTCCGTGCCGCGCGCGCTGGCAAAACGCTCCCTCAATATGCTTAGCTCCAAAGCCAAAGCCGCCCCCAAGCTGAAATACACAGCGGAGCTTGGCGACTTGCCGCGCTGGAATCTGAAAGACCTCTATCCGGCATTGGATTCACGCGCCTTCGCGGATGACCTCGCAAAGGCTGCCTCCGAATGCCGCAGCTTCAGCGTCGCTTATAAGGGCAAGCTCGATGCTTTCGCCAAGAAGGACTTGGGCGCGGGGCTGCTCGAAACGATCCGGCGCTACGAGGCTCTGGAAGAGCTTTTGGGGCGCATCATGTCTTATGCGAGCCTCGTCTATGCGGAAAACACGGCGGATCCCGAGCGGATGAAGTTTTACGGCGACGCACAGGAAAAGGTGACTAGCGCCTCGTCCGATCTTCTGTTCTTCGAACTCGAACTGAACCGGCTCGACGACGAGCTCATCAACAAGCTGACAGCGGGAGTCCTTAAGTCTTACCGGCCATGGCTCGAAGATATTCGCAAAGGCAAGCCTTATCAGCTCGAAGACAAACTCGAGCAGTTGTTCCATGAGAAATCCATCACCGGCTATGGCGCCTGGAACCGGCTGTTTGATGAAACAATCGCAAATATGCGCTTCCTGGTCGATGGCGAGGGTCTTGCCATCGAGCCGGTGCTCAATCTCATGCAAGACCCGGATGCCAAGACCCGGGAGAAAGCAGCGATCGCCTTCGGCGCTGGGCTTAAGGCGAATTTGCGCATTTTCACTCTGATCACGAACACTCTTGCCAAAGACAAAGAGATCTCCGACCGCTGGCGCGGTTTTCAAGATGTCGCCGACGCCAGGAACCTTGCCAACCGGGTCGAGCGCGAGGTCGTCAATGCGCTCGTGGAGGCGGTGCGCGCGGCCTATCCGCGTTTGTCGCATCGCTACTACCGGCTGAAGGCTGCTTGGTTCGGCAAACCGGCGCTCAAGCATTGGGACCGCAATGCGCCGCTGCCGCGCGTGCCCGCCAAAACCTATCAGTGGGAAGACGCCCGCGATATCGTGCTAGGCGCCTACGAGGGCTTTTCACCGAAAATGGCGCACATCGCGCGGCGCTTCTTTGACGAGCACTGGATCGATGCCCCGGTTTGGCCCGGGAAGCAGCCCGGCGCTTTTGCCCATCCCGCAGTGCCCTCCGTGCATCCCTATGTTCTCATGAACTATCAGGGAAAGCCGCGCGACGTCATGACGCTCGCACATGAGCTTGGCCACGGCGTGCATCAGGTCCTGGCCGGCCCGAATGGCGCGCTCATGGCGCCAACGCCGCTGACGCTTGCCGAAACGGCATCGGTCTTCGGCGAGATGCTGACCTTTCGCACTCTATTGTTGCGAACGACGAATATCGCCCAGCGCCGCGCCATGCTCGCCGCTAAGGTCGAGGATATGCTGAACACGGTGGTGCGTCAGATCGCGTTTTATTCTTTCGAGCGAAAGATTCATATCGAGCGGCGCAGCGGCGAGTTGACCGCAGTGCGCATTTGCGATCTCTGGCTCGCCGAGCAGGGGGAGAGCCTAGGCCCCGCAATCGAATTTGGCGCCGATTATGAGACTTACTGGGCCTATATTCCCCATTTTGTCCATTCGCCTTTTTATGTCTATGCCTATGCCTTTGGCGATTGCCTGGTCAACTCGCTCTATGGCGTCTATCAGGGCGCGCGCGAAGGCTTCGCCGAGCGCTATCTCGCGATGCTTTCGGCGGGGGGCACGAAACATCACTCCGAATTGCTCGCACCCTTCGGGCTTGACGCGCGCGATTCGGCCTTCTGGCAGATCGGCCTTAAGATGATCGAAGAGATGATCGACGATCTCGAAGGCATGGAGCCAAAAGCCTAACATGCCCGCGTGGAGGCGCCGCTGGGCCGACGGGATCCTTTGCCGATGTGCGGCTAGGAACTGAGGCTTGCTTGACATGGTTTTCCCTCTGCCATATCGGCTCCTCAGCAGGCAAGCTTCTGAAGTCACGGGGCGGAGTAGCTCAGCCGGCTAGAGCAGAGGAATCATAATCCTTGTGTCGGGGGTTCGAGTCCCTCCTCCGCTACCATAAAATCAACGACTTAGATTAACATGCCGTTTTAGTGTAAATTACTGCCAGCAAATCGTCAGTAAGACCATTCGGGGCAACGCAGCGTGAGGCCGGTACAAAGTAATCCCCAACTGACGAAAACTTGCACTGGGTATCTGGAAGCCGCGAATGAGTCGTTGGCGCGAGAAGAAGCAAGCGCACAAGTCAGAGGGGATGTGTCCCCACAGGTTCGTGTAGCGCCAAAGGCGTTTGCAACAGTAGTCGATTGGGACCGGAGGTGAATGGATTATCACCGGCTCAGACGAATTGCCGCCTGGTTGGCGGCCTAAATCAGGCAGATAGATATCCCGGAACCTCCCGCTGCGGCTCCCAAAAAGCCCCGCAACGGGGGTCAAAACGCCCAATCGTGCATCAGCGCCGCCGGGCTGCCGCAGCCGGAGTCGGTGCGCACGGGTGCGGGCCGGACCAAAGAGCCGAACCCAATTCCGCAAGCTAGAGCGTGTCGCATTTAGCTTGACCTGTATCCGGCATTCGCCAGGTAGTTCGCGCA
>JAFMSB010000138.1 GCA_017353815.1 Methylocapsa sp.
TCCTTCGAGAGGCCGCGGAAGTAGATTTGTGGAGGGAGGTTCGCCGCGTGAGCGCGGGTACGCGGAATCAATTGGCGCGGGCTTTCGATAGAACCGGCCATCCCGGTTTCGAAAATGATACGTCGTTGGAAGAGGCCATGGCGTGTCTGGCTTCCTTGCGCGCGCCGGTCGATGCGTTCTTTGACAAAGTGACGGTCAACGCCGAGGATCCGGACTTACGGCTCAACCGCTTGCGGCTGCTCGGCGAAATGCGCCTGGCGATGCATTCGGTTGCGGATTTCTCCAAGATCGCAGGATGATGCGGCGGCAACCGGCGCAGTGGCGGTGTAACCGCATCTTCAAGCGCGATAGCGATGCTTGCAAGAATGAGGAAGAGGTGGCAGGGTGCCGGCATAAATTGCGGCGGCTTCAGAAACCTGAATTCCAAGGAGGAAACAATGCGGCGCCGTGAATTCCTAACTGCTATGGGAGCAGCTGCGGCAGCTTCGTCCCCCTCTCAATCTTTTGCGCAGCCTGGCGGTGGAGCCTCAAAAAACCCTAATGTTGCGCTCTTCGTCCGGCTTGAAGCAAAGCCAGGAAAGGAAGCCGAAGTTGCGGAATTTCTCAAAAGCGCTCTTCCATTGGTTAATGCCGAGCCTGCGACGCTTGCCTGGTTTGGCGTTCGCCTCGGGCCCTCAACCTTCGCCATTTTCGATGCTTTTCCAGATGAAGCTGGGCGCGAAGCCCATTTGAATGGCAAAGTAGCGGCCGCGTTGATGGCGAAGTCTAAGGAGCTGCTGGCCGAACCGCCATCGATTCAAAAAGCCGATGTTTTGGCGGTGAAATTGCCTAGTTAGCAGCCTGCAATTCGCGGCGCTGCCGGTCAGCTAACGGATTGGCCTCGCGGCGGGCGCGTGGTGTATCGCCGCTCATGCAAATTGCCGGCGTGAGGAAATCTTGCTTAATCTGCGACCCAGGTAATTCCCTTTATCCGGGGCCGCTTCAATGTCTGTTCCGCACTGCAATTGCCACTGGTAAGGCCATGGAGTTATATGCCGCCGTCCCTCCGCGTTAAAAGCAACAAGCCGGTTCCGGCCGGCAAAACCGGCATTCTGCTCGTCAACCTAGGCACGCCCGAGAGCCCCGGCTTTTGGGATATTCGCCGTTATCTCTCGGAATTTTTATCCGACCCGCGCGTGATTGAGACACCGCGGATTCTTTGGTGGCCCGCCCTTAATTTCGTGATCTTAAACACGCGGCCCGCCCGTTCCGCGAAGCATTATGCTGCGATCTGGAACAAAGACGGCGGCGAAGGCCCGCTGAAGGCGATCACACGCTCGCAGGCCGGAAAGCTTGCGGCTTGGGTTCGCGCGGGCGGTCTTGACCCCAAAGCAAAGTGCGCGGCCGGAGAACGATTTTTCATCGCTTGGGCCATGCGCTACGGCAGGCCAAATATCGAAGAGGGAATCACGGCGCTGAAGGACCACGGCTGTGCGCGAATTCTCGTCTTGCCGCTTTATCCGCAATATGCGGCGGCAACCTCGGCGAGCGTCGCCGACAAGGTCTTCGATACTCTAAGACAAATGCGCTGGCAGCCGGCGGTGCGGACTGCTGCGCCCTATTTCGACGACCCAATCTATATCGATCTTTTGGCAGCTTCCGTTCGCGCCGAAGTTGCCCGCCTCAAATTCGTTCCAGACAATATCCTGGTGTCTTTTCATGGGCTGCCAAAGGCAGCAGTCGCAAAGGGCGATCCCTATTACGCCCAATGCCTCGAAACATGGCGGCTGCTGTGCGAGGAGCTGCGGCTTACCGGGGAGCAGTGTCTGCTCACCTTTCAATCGCGCTTTGGGCGAGCCGAGTGGCTGCAGCCCTATACGGTAGAGGAGATCAAGCGGCTCGCTGCTCTGGGCGCCAAGAGCTTGGCCGTCGTCACCCCGGGATTTTCCGCCGATTGCCTTGAAACGCTTTACGAGATCGGCATCGAGTGCCGCGAAATTTTCCTTGCGCACGGGGGCGAAAACTTTGCCGTCATCCCCTGTCTCAACGATAGCGACCCCGGAATGATGCTCATCGAGGAGCTCGTATCGCGCGAGCTGCAAGGCTGGATTTAGGTGAATTCCTTGGACAAACAACTGCTCGCGGCCAGCCACCGCACGTAAGATATTTTGGTAAAGCGGCAGTGTCTGGATGACGCTGAGCCTTCAGAAACGAGAAATTCTCACACCAGCTCCAAAGATTTCAATGAGCCGATTGTGTTGCAAATGGACTGCTCGATCAACCGGTCCTGCAAGCTAACAATATCGAGTGCGCTGGTCGAGTAACGGACGAGCGGAGACAGATAGCATTCGGCCGCGTTGTGAAAAGCGTTCACGAAGTCGTCGAGCGCTTCGGTATGACTTTCCTTTACGCTTTCCATCATCTTTCTGACACCTGCCTCGATTTCCTCCAGCTTGTTGAGCATCATCTTTTGTTTGCGCTCCTCCGGGTTGGCAAACAGCTTGTAGAGATAGGCGATGGTCATCGGTGCGATAATCGCAGCCGACACAGGAAGGGCAACCTGCGCAGTCAGGGTCCCAAATCCCGCCGCTAACGCCGCAAGTGATCCCGCACCGGTCAAGCCCGTCATCAAAATGGTCACATTTGCCGCTTGGTCGAACGAGGTCATCACCCGCGCTCGAAATGACGGAGGCAGCAGAAGTTCGACGAATTCCTTTTGATCGATGCTTCGAACGAGTTGAGGTTGCGACGCCGACAGTTCGTTTTGGAAAAGCATCAACTCCTTCTCGAGCAACTCAGCCCGCCGCTCATGCCGCCGTTTCAGTTTCTCATAGCGCGCTTGCAGGGCTCTCCCATGTTGAGTCTTGGCGAAATTTTTCCAGACGCTCTCGTTCAGCCAATTGCTGCTTCGAGACCGGTCTTGCATGCCCAAAGCGATCTCGTTGACCGCATTTTCGACGAAATCCTCAACGTCTTCCGCAAACTCCCGTTTTTGAAGTTCAATCGACCGCTCGAGAGCCTCGAGCCTTTGATTGACTTGTTTGACCGTCGACGAGATTGCCGAAGCCACCTGTTCAATTTGTTCACGCCGTGCGGCCAGGGTTTCACGCTGTTTGGACAGCTCATCGGCGTCGGCCTGGATTTGCCGGACCAATCCCTCACACATTTTGCGCGCCTCTTCCACATCCTCCGGACTTCCCCCAGCTAATTTGTTTGATATCCTTTCCACCAGATGGGTTTGGCCATAGGCAAAGGCCATGCCCAAAACGGTATCCAGCCTTTCATCTCTTTGCCTGACGAGTCCTTTGATCATATTGAGAAAGCTGCGATCCCTTGGGGACATGAAACCAGACAGGACGCCCGGATCAACGCGTGCGTTCAATGCTTTTGCGACCCGCGCATAAAGATCGTAAGCTTGATCTCCCTGGAGCGCGGCAATAGGCGTTGTCATTTCCAGAGCCGCCATTCGAACATCATCCGGCAGTGACCTTGATGCGGCCCTGAGTTCTTTAAGTTCCCCATCGAGATCGCTCTTGCCGGACGCCAAAGCGCGCATAAGGATCGCGTTAAGCAATGCGGAGCTATCCGGTGCAGATGCTCCCTGGTCATTCATGGTCTCTGCGATTTTGCTAACTGTATTGACGCAACAACTATAGCCAACGATAGTGATAGGGCCTTTGGCCGTTGCCAAGGCCGCTAATACGCGAACAAGCGCCGGAACGAACCCGGTAGCGTTCTCCTCTGCTTCGCCGATATTGCGGACAGCGAGCGTCTTCATAACACTTCCTTAACGTAGCAAGGCCTGAGGGAATTTCGCTTTGCGCGGCCCCTTACGACACGAATGTGGCCTCATAACTACCCTCGCGGGGGATGGATCAATCATTTTTATTTGTCCAGCCGACCCTCCGCGGAGAAAGAAACCGAAAAGGTTTCGCCTAGGCTTATGGTTGCAATTTGCCTTGACCTCCCAAGTCTATACCAAATCTTGTCGTATAATGCTTGCTTCCCGTCGCCTCACCTCAAAGGATTGCGGCACACTGAATTATGTTTATCTCATGTTCGGCGAGGCTGCGGCAAGCGGCGCGGAGCGCATTCCCGGCGGCGAAAGGGCGGCAGGCGTCCTCGATGATCGAGACCGCAAATCCCAGCCGCTTTGCGTCCTGGGCCGAATACAGCACGCAATATTCGAACGTGAGCCCCCCTAAAAACACTCGCCCAAAGCCCCGCTCGCGCAAATAGCCTGCAAGCCCGGTGGGCGTCTCCCGGTCGTTTTCGAAAAAGGCCGAATATGAGTCGATGTGCGGCCGCAATCCCTTGCGCAGGATAAGGGCGGCATGAGGAATATCGAGATCCGGATGCAATCGCGCCCCTTGCGTTCCTTGGACGCAATGATCCGGCCAAAGCGTCTGGCTGCCATGGCTTGTCACGATCGTCTCGAACGGACGCCGGCCCGGATGGGAAGACGCAAACGAACTGTGCCGGGGCGGGTGCCAGTCCTGAGTCAGGATCACATGCTCGAAACGGCCGGCAAGCCTGTTGAGCGGCGCAACCACTTCGTCCCCGTGAGGCACGGGCAGCCGGCCTCCAGGGCAAAAATCGTTTTGCACGTCGACCGCGAGTAAGACATCGTTTGCCCTGACCAGGCCGGGCTGCGCCATCGCAACTCCGATTTGGCGATTTGAGGGTTATGTCGGATCGGCCCGCGGCCGTGTCAATTGCCCGTACCGGCCAGGCTACACCGTTCCTGCCTCTGCATTACCGCGCCGCCTTAACCGTGTTGCGGTGCAGCGCCGGTTCCCCGGCAGAGTTTTGGCGCAAACTATTCTTGCGCATTGGTTATAAAAGTGCATTCTCATGCGGCAATTTGCATTCGGTTTGACCGGCGCCTTGGCGCCAGTTTTACGGCTAGCGTAAATAGCGGTAAAAACGGGAAGGATTTCAAGATGATTGTCGCACGGATACTTGCGGCAAAGGGGAGGGAAGTCGTTACCACCCAGCCGCATAGGACTTTGGCCGAAGCCGCCGCGCTCTTGACCGCACGGAAGATTGGGGCAGCGGTTGTGACCGACGGACAGGGACGCATCCTCGGGATGCTGTCGGAACGCGACATTTGCATTGCCGTCGGCGAAGACGGCGCTGCCGCGCTCGACGATGCGATCTCCAAGCATATGACCACCGAGGTCTTGACGGCCTTTGAGGATGAAACCGTCGAGCAAACGATGGCGAAGATGACCCACCGGCGCTGCCGTCATTTGCCGGTCGTCGAGGACGGAAGGCTTGCCGGAATTGTATCGATAGGCGACGTGGTCAAATTCAGGCTCGAGCAGCTGGAGCACGAGCACCAGGCGATGCGCGAATATATCGCTACCGCCTAGAGCAAATCCTGCAAAAGTTGACCGGTTTTTGCGATTGGAATTCGCTCCAGCATATTGATTTGGTGCGATTTTTTACCGCCCGGCGGGTTCCAGGCGGGGGGAAATCGCGCGCGGCCGGTCTCGCGCTATTTTTGGGCGGTCAAA
>JAFMSB010000139.1 GCA_017353815.1 Methylocapsa sp.
CGGAATGGCTCCCTCTCAGCCCCCCGGCGCGCAAGTTGAATTGCAGACAGACGGAACACTGCCAAAAGGAAAAGGCCCACAAACAGGTCAACGACCAGACGGCGAAGCGTCAAAGCTAAGGGCGGATATCCTGCGCGTGCTCAATAACAAAGCTCAGATGCAAAATCTGCCGAAAATCGAAGTTGAGGAAACGGCAGAAGGGATTCTTGTCAGTTTGACCGATAATGCCAATTTCTCAATGTTCGCCGTAGGCTCGGCAAAGCCAAATCCGCAAACGATTCAGGTCATTGAAAAAGTCGGTCGGTTATTGAATTCCGGTTCCGGCCCCATTGTCATTCGCGGCCATACGGACAGCCGCCCCTACAAGTCGGGGGTCTACGACAATTGGCAATTGTCGATGGCGCGTGCGCAAATGGCCCTCTACATGCTGATCCGCGCGGGGGTGAGCGAGAGACGGATCGAAAAAGTGGAAGGCTACGCCGATCGCCGCCTTAAGACGCCGAACAATCCTTTGGGATCGGAAAACCGCAGGCTTGAAATACTGCTTGTGAAAGACAAAGCATGAGCCGGCTGATGAGGTTTGCGCTCGGGCTCGCCTTTTGGCTGGCCTTCACGAACCATGCAAGTTATGGGAGCACAAAGCAGCCGGAGGCTGGACAGCCCTTTGAGATCGTGCGCTCGATGGAGGCCCTCCAAGATCAGATTGTCCTCGGAAATGCTGCAGCAAAAAGGACATTGCCACAGCTTATCAGGCAATTGGCCGAACGTCTGCTCGCGGTTAGCGCTGACGCATGGAGAGACCCGCGCAATGCGCGAGCGGCCATAATCTACACTTTGAGTGGAGGATCGCCTAGGGTCCTGCGAAAAGCGATTGAAATTGGGCTCAGTCCCGCGCTCGATCTGGAACTCATGCGCGGCATAGCCGCCTATGCGGGGGGCCGGCACGAGGAAGCAAGAAACATCTTGAGTCAGTTCGATGCCTTAGAATTCACGCCAGTGATTGGCGGCCACATTGCGATGGCCCAGGCTGCTTTGGCTGCCGAGGAAAATCCAGGTCAGGCAATGAACCTGCTTGATAAAGCTCGCCTGATGATGCCTGGAACATTAATCGAAGATGCTGCCTTGCGCCGCGGGTTGATCCTTGCCGAGAAATTGCTCGACACCGGGAAATTTGAGGCGCTTGCGCGAGAATATATTTGGCGTTTTCCTAGATCCGATTATTTCGAAAGCTTTCGCCGCCAGTCATCTTCGGCAGTCACTCGCTTTATCCTCGACGGCGAGGCGGGCGATTTTGAACGAATTGAGAAGCTCGTTGACCTTATTGATCCCGCGAACCAGTGCGGATTTTATCTGCAGACGGCCTATCAAGGCATCATTGACGGCAAGATCGCCGCCGCGCATCGCGCAGCCATCAAGGGGAGAAAACTGGCTCGTGACGGAACTGTAGAGCAAGGGCGAGCAGCGCTCTACAACGCGGCTGCGTTAATTTTGATGGGAAACATTGAAACGGGCACGAACGAGCTTGCTTTAGCCAATACTGTGCAGCTGCCGCGCCAGGACGAAGACCTCAAAGAGCAAGTTGCATTGTTAATCAGCCAAATTGGCGATCCTGCCGAAGACCCGTTTATCACGTCAAATCAGGTAGGGACAGCCGGGTCCCATGATGGCACTAGCGCTGCCGGCCAAGCGGCCGGGCTGATCGATCTCGCTCAAAAAAAGCTCGCCCAGGCCGTTGACGTTATCCAAGGGAAAGATCCATGACCGGTATCCTGCCGTTCCCCAAACAAGGGTTGCCGGCACCGGAACCGGCGGCTGCAGCCGGGGCACAAGGAGTGGGCGGCACGCGCGCCGCGCATGCAAAGGAGAGCCCGCGAGACAATTTCAGCGGCCATCTCGACGAAGCTGAGCGGCGAGACCGCGGGAGAGAAACATTGAATGGATGCACATGTAGCCCGGGGAGATCGGGAAGCAATGTTGCACGCCAAGAGTCAGAACAGCAAACTCCCCCGGCTGACACAAAGGCAAAACCGCGACACCGCCTAGCTGGCCGTCTCGCCTTCCTGCACGATATCAAAGCCGCGATCAAAGGATCTCCTGCTGCAAATGAGCCTGTGCTCGCCCCGGATGCAGGGCGGCGAAGGCCAGCCCGGCAGGAAGCTCCACTTTCATTACAAGCTCTTGATCGCGGTATAGCGCTGGCAGGAGGGCAAACAACGGCGCCCACACCGGCTACCCCCCTCTCTTTTGACCAAGCTTTGCCGGAGCGGCCTCAACCGGCAAGCCTCAGCGAAACGGTTTTGCCCACTCTGGCCACGCCCGCTATCACCGCCCAACGGTCGTCCCTCGAGTCAATATCCCGCCCTGCGTTGAATAGCAGCAAGGCAAGCAGCGACGCTAAGAGCTTTATTCCGGCTATGCAAAGGAATACGGGCGAAGATGGCGGAGGCGGCTCTGCCAGCTTGGTGACGGCCAAACTTAAGTATGTTTATGCCGCCGGAGCCGCCGGGGCTTGCGATTCCGATGCTGCAACTGGCTCGGGCGCCAAGGTTGTGGCTTTCGATCTGACAAGGCACCTTCCGCCCGCAAAGATGCCGGACACAAAAGGCTCTGAAATTCTTGATTTCGCCTTCTCCCGCGAGTGGGATGGCGATTTTTCCGCGGAACAATTTCACCCTCCGGCTGCACACTTCAGATCAAGCCCCGATGCCGCAATGAGGCCTAGCCATTTGCTTGCCGGGGCCTGGGCCGGGCCGACTCGAGCCGAAAATTCCGCGCCGACAACGCCTGCAGCAAGATCTGGCCGAGAAGAGACGAACGATCTCGCTCCCCCTAATAGAGTCTCACATGCGGGCCGAGACTCGGCGCCCTCGAGCGCGCCTCCATATGAGCCTGGGCGGCCCCAGGCACAGCATCCTAAATATTCCCCGGCGCGAGACCTTGCCGGACAAGGGCCGGAGCGCACACCCGCCCATGTCCCTGCTGCTAGCTCCGGTGGAGAGCAGGGCCAAACAGTCCTCGCCATTTCGGGGCCGCCCGCTCGCCAAATTGCCGCATCGACCTTGGCTTCCGATGTCGCAGGCAATGCTGCAGGCGCCGGGGCCGGACCTCTGCCCAATTCAAGCTCACCGCCCACTTTGAATGGCGTGCCGGTGCAAATCCTGCGTCTCCAGCTCGATCCTGAAAATCTTGGCAACGTAACTGTCAAGATGCGGCTCGCCGGAGCAAAACTCGATCTTCACATAGAGGCTGAAAAGCCAGAAACGGCGCGCCTGATCGGAACGGACAAAGAGTTTCTCGCGGCCAGGCTGCGGTCGGAGGGTTACGCGATCGACTCAATAACTATAGCTTCACCGCCGCCTGGCTCACTTCCGGGAATATGCGGAGGCGCCAGCACAAAGGAGAATTTCCCAGGGTACCATGATGGAGGTGCAAATGCGCACGGCCAGCATTCGATGGCCGAAGACAATCCTAGGCCGCATCCTGAGGAGACGGGTGGCGATGGCAATGATTTTGCTGACATTCGCATTGCCGCTGACGAGCTCATATTATGATGCCCGCGCTGCTGCAGTTGGTGTGAAGGCGAATATCTGTGAGCGCGAAATGAGCGCAGCCGCAAAACGCTACGGCGTTCCCCTCGCAATTCTCTACGCGGTCGGACTGACAGAGACCGGGCGCCGTGGTTCTCTCCAGCCTTTCGCCCTCAATATCGAGGGACCTTCGTTTTTCGCAGCCTCTTCGAGCGAGGCTTTGCGGCGCTTCTATGAGGCGAAACAGCATGGCGCGCGGCTGATCGATGTAGGCTGCATGCAGCTCGATTATTTTTTCCATGGAAGGCGCTTTCCATCGGTGGAGACCATGTTGGACCCGCACGAGAATGTCGATTATGCGGCTCGCTTTCTTAGCAAGCTGAGAAGCAAGGAAGGCAGCTGGACGTTGGCAGCGGCGCGCTATCACGCGGGGCCCAAAAACGATCCGGCGCAAAAGGAGTACGTGTGCCGCGTCATCACAAATATGATCGCGTCCGGCTTCGGAGAGTGGACACCAAACGCTCGCGTGTTTTGCGGCGAAGCGGCGCGCTGAACGGGCTGCCTGGCGGTACATTTTGAGAGCCGCCGCGGGAGAAATACAACTTTTACGTTAATTTTTTGTTGACTTTTAACCCCAGGTTGTTAATTTGGGGAAATGAATTTAGGAGATTTCAATGTTGATAATTATTGACGAAAGAGAAATCGTGACGTCCGGCTATACTAGCCGGTTTGGCAGCGAGGGCGTTGCTTCCGCCGGTTTTTATCCGCTTGAATTTAAGGAGTGGGTGACGGCTGCGGCCGATTCAGACCTCGGCGCAATCGAGGCATTCCTTCTTGGAGATTGCCGGGATCGGCAGCTCTACCCGAAGATGATCAAAGAGCGCACACGGGCACCTGTGATCGCCATGAATGAGGCGCCTTCACTGGAACAAACGCTCGAACTCTTTGCGGCCGGTGTCGACGACGTCGTGCGCAAGCCCATACATGTCCGTGAAATTCTCGCCAGGGTTGGCGCAATCCGGCGCCGTTCTGAGCATGACCAAATTTGTGCCACCGTCGGGGACTTGCGGTTTTTTTTTGATGGCCGGGACCCGCAGCTCAGGGGCGAGGAGCTGCCGCTCCCGAGGCGTGAGCGCCGTATCCTTGAGTATCTGGTGAAGAACCGCGGGCGCCGTGTCAGTAAAGCACAGATATTTAACTCAATCTATGGCATTTTCGACGAGCATGTCGAGGAGAACGTGGTCGAGAGCCACATCAGCAAACTTAGGAAGAAGCTGCGCCGCAGCCTTGGCTACGACCCCATAAATTCAGTCCGTTATCTCGGATACCGTTTGGACGAGCCTATCGGCGGGCACTAAAGCGCTCCGCGGGCGCCATGTTGGCGGCCGATGCAGTGAAACCTGCCCGAAAAACCTTGCTCCGCATTAGAGGTTGGCGCAATTGTGTGCGCCAACGTCTCCAAAATCGCCGGTTGAATTATCCCCTTGTAACTTCCCTTTACCGGAAATATCCGAAGGCGGAGGTGCGGAGGCGGGCGGGCGCCCGTCCATCCCCAGGGTCTTTAAGCCCGGCTCCGAGCCAGGCACCCAACCTGCCGCTCAAACGATCCCGAATAGCCGCCAGGGCCGCGAGGCTAGCCCGATTAGGTAACGACGGGCCGTCATGGAGAGGATCACCGTTGGTATCGGCGTGTCGAGAGACCAGCTCAATGTTGTCGTACATCCGAGGGAGAGTTCATGGCTGGCCGCGATGCGGCCGGCCTTCAGCCGCCGTGTGCGATTGCAGGCGATCAGCCCCGAGATCGCCGCGCTCACACCGGCCGCCCTTGCCGTTGCGGCCGCCAATCCTGCGCAGATGTGTGCCTTCGCCAAGTCGCTCGGGCCAAGCTCGCCAGGACAGATCCGGCCGATGCCCGCGCTATCGCGCATTT
>JAFMSB010000013.1 GCA_017353815.1 Methylocapsa sp.
CCTGCAAGGACCGGGAGATCATGCGCAACGATCCGCAGCTCTTGATCGAGGGCATTTTGTTTGCCTGCTTTGCCATGCAGGCGCATGCTTGTTACATTTATGTGCGCGGCGAATTCATCTCGGAAGGCCGGCGGCTCGAGGCCGCGATTGCCGAGGCTTACGCCGCCAAACTTATCGGCAAGGACAATATTCATGGCTGGCCGCTTGACATTTATGTCCATCACGGCGCGGGCGCTTACATTTGCGGAGAAGAGACCGCGCTTTTGGAGTCGCTTGAAGGCAAGAAAGGGATGCCGCGGCTAAAGCCGCCATTTCCTGCCAATGTGGGACTCTACGGCTGCCCGACAACTGTGAACAATGTGGAATCGATTGCCTGCGCGCCCGCAATTTTGCGCCGCGGCGCGGCATGGTTCTCAAGCTTCGGAGCCAAAAACAACGCAGGGACGAAAGTCTTTTGCATCTCCGGCCATGTGAACAGGCCGTGCAATGTGGAAGAGGCGATGTCGGTTTCCTTCCGCGAGCTGATCGAGCGCCATTGCGGCGGCGTTCGCGGCGGTTTTGATAATCTTCTTGCGGTGATTCCAGGCGGCTCGTCGGTGCCGCTCCTTCCGGCGCATGAAATCATCGACGCGCCAATGGATTTCGACTCGCTGCAGAAGCTGAAATCAGCGCTCGGCACCGCAGCCGTCATTGTGATGGACAAATCAACGGATATCGTGCGCGCCATCGCGCGGATAAGCTATTTCTATAAGCATGAGAGCTGCGGGCAATGCACCCCCTGCCGCGAAGGCACTGGCTGGCTTTGGCGCGTCCTTTGCCGGATGGCGGAAGGCCGCGCGCATAAGCGCGAGATCGACATTCTTCTCGATGTCACGACGAAAATCGAGGGCCATACTATTTGCGCCCTCGGAGACGCGGCCGCTTGGCCGGTGCAAGGCCTAATCCGCCACTTCCGGCACGAAATCGAGCGGCGGATCGATGAATTTGCTGCCAATCCGCACCCCGAGCCGGTAAAGATTTACGGCATGGCGGCCGAGTAAGCGAAATTATGAGGCGCTCGCTAGGCTGCCGCACTAAGGAAAGTGCATGACCCGACTCATCGTGGACGGCATCGAAATTGATGTCCCGCCGGAATACACGTTGTTGCAGGCCTGCGAGGAAGCGGGAGCCGAGATACCGCGATTTTGCTTCCACGAGCGGCTGTCGATTGCCGGCAATTGCCGCATGTGTCTCGTCGAGGTGAAAGGCGGCCCGCCCAAGCCGCAAGCATCCTGCGCCGTGGCAGTGAGGGACTTGCGCCCGGGGCCGAATGGCGAGCCCCCCGTCGTGCTCACCAAATCGGAGATGGTCAAAAAGGCCCGCTACGGGGTGATGGAATTTCTGCTAATCAACCATCCGCTTGATTGCCCGATCTGCGACCAGGGCGGCGAGTGCGATTTGCAGGACCAGGCGATCGCCTATGGCTTCGATTCTTCCCGCTACGCCGAAAACAAGCGCGCGGTCGAGGACAAATATATCGGCCCGCTGGTTGAGACCTCGATGAACCGCTGCATACAATGCACCCGTTGCGTGCGCTTCATGGCGGAAGTTGCCGGAACCGGCGAGATGGGCGCGATTGGGCGCGGCGAGGACATGGAGATCACCACCTATCTCGAGAGCGCCATGTACTCGGAGCTTCAGGGCAACATCGCCGATCTCTGTCCGGTGGGCGCGCTGCTGCCGAAGCCCAATTTGTTCAAGGCGCGGTCCTGGGAGCTCGTCCGGACCGAATCCATCGATGTCATGGACGCGCTCGGCTCGGCGATCCGGATAGATACGCGGGGGCGCGAGGTGATGCGCGTCCTGCCCCGGACGAACGACGCGATCAACGAGGAGTGGATTTCCGACAAGGCCCGGCAGACCGTCGATGGCCTGAAAACGAAGAGGCTCGACCGTCCCTTTGTGCGCGAGGGCGGGCGCCTGCGCGAAGCCTCATGGCAGACGGCTTTCCGGGTGATCGCCGAAAGGTTGCATCAGAGCCGCCCGGAGCGAATTGGCGCTATCGCAGGCGATCTCTGCGCCGCTGAAGAAATGTTCGCGCTGAAGCTTTTGTTACGAAGCCTCGGATCTCCATCGATCGATTGCCGGCAGGATGGCACAAAGCTCGATCCCAGGCTTGGCCGCGCGAGCTATCTCTTTAATCCCTCCATCGCGGGCATTGAGGAGGCCGATGGGCTGGTGATCGTCGGCTCAAATCCCCGCAAGGAAGCGCCCGTATTGAACGCCCGCATAAGGAAGCGCTGGCTGAGGGGGGGCTTCCCCATCGCTCTCATCGGCGAGCGGGCCAATCTTACCTATGATTACCAATATCTCGGCGCAGGCACCCAATCGCTCGCCGATCTGGCGGGGCGGCGGCTCGGCGAATTCGAGCGGCCGGTCTTCTTGATCGGCCAGGGCGCTCTCGCCCGCGAAGATGGGCGAACCGTTCTTGCGCTTGCGGCGCGTGCCGCGGCCGCAAATGGGGCGCTCAAGCCCGGATGGAACGGGCTTGCCATCCTTCATACGGCGGCCGCGCGCGCTGGAGGCCTCGATCTTGGCCTTGTGCCGGACGAAGGAGGCCTCGACGCCGCCGCTATGACGAAGCGGGGCGCGCTCGACGTTCTCTTTTTGCTTGGCGCCGATGAAATTGCGGTGGAACCCGGCGCCTTCACCGTCTATCAGGGCACGCATGGCGATCGCGGCGCGGCGTGCGCCGATGTCATATTGCCAGGTGCCACCTACACCGAAAAATCCGGCCTTTATGTAAATACGGAGGGACGCGTGCAACTCGCGGAGCGCGCCAATTTCCCACCGGGCAACGCCCGGGAGGATTGGGCAATATTACGCGCCCTCTCCGGTGCGCTTGGGCACAAATTGCCTTTCGATTCGCTCAGCGCGTTGCGCAAGAAGCTCTATGACGCCTATCCCCATTGTGCCAGGCATGGGAAAATCGCCGCGCATGATCCTTTGGATCTGGCGCTATTGGCCGCGGCCGGGGAGAAAATTGCGAGCACGCCCTTTGCTTCTCCGGTAGCCGATTTCTACAAGACCAATCCCATTGCGCGCGCTTCGGCGGTGATGGCGGAATGTTCCGCGCTTGCCTTAAGATTTGCGCAGGAGGCTGCGGAGTAAAAGCCGATGACCTCTTTGACCGGACTCAATTCTCTATTACTGACATTTGGCAAAAGCGTTGCATTGCTCGTTGCCCTGTTGATCTTCATTGCCTATGTCCTTTACGCGGACCGCAAGATCTGGGCGGCGGTCATGCTGCGGCGCGGTCCAAATGTCGTCGGCCCCTGGGGACTTTGGCAAAGTTTCGCCGACATGTTGAAGTTCGTTTTCAAGGAGCCGGTGATACCGGACGGGGCCAATAAGGGCATCTTTCTGCTCGCTCCCTTTATCATGGGAATGCTGGCGCTTTCCGCCTGGGCCGTCATACCCATTGGCGAGGGCTGGGCGATCTCCGATCTCAATGTCGGCATTCTTTATATTTTCGCAATCTCCTCGCTCAGCGTTTATGGAATCATCATGGGCGGCTGGGCGTCGAATTCGAAATTTCCCTTCCTCTCGGCGCTTCGCTCCGCGGCGCAAATGATTTCCTACGAGGTCTCGATCGGCTTTGTCATCATCACGGTCTTGCTCTGCGCGGGCAGCCTCAATCTCGGCGACATCGTCGCGGCGCAAGACACGCGCTTTGGGCTTTTTGGCTGGTATTGGCTGCCGCTGTTTCCGATGTTCGTCATCTTTTACGTCTCGGCCCTTGCTGAGACAAATCGCCCGCCTTTCGATCTCGTCGAAGCGGAATCCGAGCTCGTCGCCGGGTTCATGGTCGAATATTCCTCAACCCCTTACATGCTCTTCATGCTCTCCGAATATGTGGCCATCATCACAATGTCCGCGCTGGCCACGATCCTCTTCCTCGGCGGCTGGCTTTCGCCCGTGCCATTTTTCCCCTTTACCGTGGTTCCCGGGCCGGTCTGGTTCATTCTAAAAGTCTGCTTCTTCTTTTTCATGATTTCAATGGCGAAAGCGATAGTCCCAAGATACCGTTACGATCAATTGATGCGGCTCGGGTGGAAGGTGTATCTGCCGGTCTCTCTCGGCATGGTTATCCTTGTCGCGGCTGTTCTGCAGCTGACCGGCTGGGGCGCGGGAATGGGGCAGTAGAACGGTATCAGGAAAAGGTTGCGAGGACGAACGGCGATGAAACTCGACCACACTGCCCGATCTGTCTTTCTCGCGGAGTTCGTCAGCGCGTTTGCGCTTGCGATGCGTTATTTCTTTAGGCCGAAGGCGACCCTCAATTATCCGCATGAGAAGAATCCGCAATCGCCGCGCTTTCGCGGCGAACATGCGCTGCGGCGCTATCCAAATGGTGAGGAGCGCTGTATCGCCTGCAAGCTCTGCGAGGCGATTTGCCCGGCTCAGGCGATCACGATCGAGGCGGGCCCGCGGCGAAAGGACGGCACGCGGCGGACGACGCGCTACGATATCGATATGGTCAAATGCATCTATTGCGGATTTTGCCAGGAAGCCTGCCCGGTTGACGCCATTGTCGAGGGGCCAAACTCGGAATTCGCCACCGAGACCCGCGAAGAACTTTACTTCGATAAGGATCGCCTGTTGAAAAACGGCGACCGGTGGGAGCGGGAAATCGCGCGCAATCTGGCGCTCGACGCGCCATACCGTTAGGTGGCCGCCGGGCGGGTGGGCTGTTCACTTGGGAAATGCTTGCCGCATGGTGCGGCAAGGAGGAGCAAGACCGGTCAATGAGTCTGGTGCCATTCTTCTTCTATCTCTTCTCGGCGGTGCTGATTGGCGCGGCGTTCATGGTCATTTCGGCTCGCAATCCCGTTCACTCGGTGCTGTTTTTGATTCTCGCTTTTTTCAACGCCGCTGGCTTATTCGTTCTGCTTGGGGCGGAATTTCTGGCGATGATCCTTGTTGTGGTCTATGTCGGCGCGGTAGCGGTTCTGTTCCTTTTTGTCGTGATGATGCTCGATGTTGATTTTGCCGAGCTTAGACAGGGATTTCTGCGATATCTGCCGGCCGGGGCATCCCTTGGCCTGCTTGTGCTGGTCGAGATGGCGCTTGTGGTGGGAGTGTGGAAAATCGCGCCGGCATCCCTTGTCAATGTTTCGGCGCCGATGCCGCCTGGCATGACCAATACGATGGCCCTCGGGCACGTGCTATATACTCAATACGCGTACCTCTTCGAGGCAGCGGGAATTATTCTGCTCACCGCAATGGTGGGAGCGATCATACTCACTCTCCGCCACAAGCCCGGCGTAAGGCGTCAGAAGATTGCGGTGCAGAATGCCCGCACTCCGGCAGAGGCCGTAGAGATCCGCAAGGTACCAAACCGGCAAGGAATCTAAGCGCGGTGCTTTGCGCCGGAACGCACTGCGAAGCAAGGAATACATCATGGCTGTATCGCTCGCCCAATTTCTGATTGTCGCCGCCATCCTGTTCACGCTCGGCACGGCGGGCATTATTTTGAACCGCAAAAATATTATTGTGGTGCTCATGTCGGTCGAGTTGATCCTGCTTTCGATCAACATAAACCTTGTCGCATTTTCAGCCTACCTCGGCGACCTTACCGGGCAGATTTTCGCTTTGTTCATCTTAACGGTCGCAGCAGCCGAAGCCGCAATCGGTCTTGCCCTTCTCGTTGCCTACTACCGGAATCGAGGCTCGATCGCGGTCGAAGATATCAACCTGATGAAGGGCTGAGCCTTCCTATGTACGCAGCCATTGTTTTTCTGCCCCTCCTCGGATTTCTGATCGCAGGGCCGCTCGCCTGGCGTAAAGGTGACCGGGCAGCCGAGCTTGTGACAACAGGCCTTCTGTTTATTTCCTTGGGGCTATCGTGGGCCGTCTTTTTCCAGGTCGCGCTGGGGACCGCCCCCGCCAGCGTTTCGGTCCTTGGCAATTGGTTTACTTCGGGCACGCTTCAGATCGGCTGGTCGCTCAAGATCGACTCGCTGACCGCGGTCATGCTCGTCGTCGTCACGACCGTGTCTGCGTTCGTGCATCTTTATTCAATCGGCTATATGGCCGGCGATCCGTGCCGTCCGCGGTTTTTTTCCTATCTGTCTCTTTTTACCTTTGCGATGCTCATGCTGGTGACAGCCGATAATCTCGTCCAGCTTTTCTTCGGCTGGGAAGGCGTCGGCCTTGCGTCCTATCTGTTGATTGGCTTCTGGTACGAAAAGCCGTCGGCGAATGCAGCGGCAATCAAGGCTTTCGTCGTCAACCGCGTCGGCGATTTTGGCTTTGAGCTCGGGATCTTTCTCGTTTTCGCCCTGACTCAGTCAGTTGGCTTGGATCAAATCTTCGCCGCAGCCCCTGCCCTCGCTCACAAGAGCATTCATGTCTTTGGGTCCGACTTGGATGCGCTGACGGTTGCTTGTCTGCTTCTGTTCATGGGGGCGATGGGGAAATCGGCGCAGTTCCTGCTGCATACTTGGCTGCCGGACGCGATGGAAGGACCAACTCCGGTCTCGGCCCTCATTCACGCCGCAACCATGGTGACGGCGGGAGTCTTCATGGTCGCGCGGCTTTCGCCGCTGTTCGAACAGGCGCCAGCCGCTCTTTCCTTCGTCATCTTCATTGGCGCGACGACGGCGTTCTTTGCGGCGACCGTGGGCCTCGTGCAAAACGACATCAAGAAGGTTATCGCCTATTCGACCTGCTCGCAGCTCGGCTATATGTTCGTCGGTCTCGGCGTCGGCGGCTACTCGCTTGGCATTTTTCATCTTTTTACGCATGCCTTTTTCAAGGCGCTGCTGTTTCTTGGCGCCGGATCCGTGATCATCGCGTTGCATCACGAACAGGATATGCGGATGATGGGGGGACTCTGGCGAAAAATTCCTTTCACCTTTGCGATGATGGTGATTGGCACCTTGGCGCTTACCGGGTTCCCTTTCACCGCGGGCTATTATTCCAAGGATGCAATCATCGAGGCCGCCTTTGAATCTGGCCGCGTTGGAGCCTTTTACGGCTTTATTCTCACGACTCTTGCCGCGGGCCTTACGTCTTTCTACTCTTGGCGCCTGGTATTCCTGACGTTCTTCGGCGCGCCGCGCTGGGCCGCGCTTGCGCATGAGTTGCCGAAGAGCGGTCTTGCTCATGAGCAATCCGCAAATGCCGGTACCGGGCAAGCGCATGAGGATCATGCCTTCGATCCGCATGAGTCCGCGCTGACGATGCTCATTCCTTTGGCGGTATTGGCGGCCGGCGCCTTATTTGCCGGCATTATCTTTTCGAGCGATTTCATTGGCCATGGCGCTACCGGGTTTTGGAAGGGCGCACTCATTCTCGCGTCCACGAATGAGGTAACAGAAGGCCACACGCTTCCCTCCTATGTTTCGATCGGCCCGACAGCTCTCATGGTCATTGGGTTTGTGGTTGCGCTCGCCTTTTATATCCTTTGGCCGACGATTCCCTCTCTACTCGCAAAGTCGCTGAGGCCGCTTTATGAATTCCTGCTCAACAAATGGTATTTCGACGAGTTGTACGATAAGATTTTTGTGCGTCCGGCCTTTGCGCTTGGGCGCCTATTTTGGAAGGGCGGAGACGGCGCCATTATCGACCGGTTCGGCCCGGACGGTGTTGCCGCCAGGGTGATTGAAATCACGGGCCGGGTGGTCAAGCTTCAGAGCGGCTATATTTACCACTATGCCTTTGCCATGCTGGTCGGCCTCGCCGCCGTGATTACCTGGTACACGGCATGGGGAATCCGCTGATGTTCGGCTTCGGCATTTTGACCTGCGTCGTTTTCTTGCCGCTCGTAGGGGCGGCATTCATTCTCTCCCTTCGCGGCAGCGATGAAGCCACATTAAAAAACGCCCGCTATGCTGCGCTCGCAACCACGATCGCCGATTTTGCGCTTGCCCTTTACGTCTACGCGCAGTTCGATCCCTCCTCTTCGGCCTTTCAATTTGTCGAGGAGCAACATTGGTTCGGTTCGGGGCTCATGTATAAGATGGGCATCGATGGGATTTCACTTCCCTTCGTTCTGCTCACGACCTTCTTGTTGCCAATATGCATCCTCGCTTCCTGGCGGTCGATTCAAGTCAGGGTCAAGGAATATTTGATTGTGTTCCTTGTTCTCGAGACGCTGATGACGGGTGTCTTTTGCGCCCTTGATCTCGTGTTGTTTTACCTATTCTTTGAGGGTAGCCTTATCCCCATGTTCCTCATCATAGGCATCTGGGGACATGAGCACCGGGTCTATGCGAGCTTCAAGTTCTTTCTGTATACGCTCGCCGGATCGCTGTTGCTGCTTCTGGCGGTGATGGCGATGTATGGCGTGGCCGGAACAACGGACATCGCCGTATTGCTGCACACGCATTTTCCGGCCTCGATGCAAAAGTGGCTGTGGCTCGGTTTCCTTGCCTCGCTCGCCGTCAAGACGCCTATGTGGCCAGTACATACCTGGCTTCCCGACGCACATGTCCAAGCCCCGACCGCGGGTTCCGTGCTGCTTGCCGGTGTCCTCCTCAAATTCGGCGGCTATGGCTTCATCCGCTTTTCCCTTCCGATGTTCCCAGACGCCTCCGCCTTCTTCACCCCTCTCATTTTCGCCCTGTCGATCATTGCAATCATTTACACCTCGCTTGTTGCCCTCGTGCAGGAAGACATGAAAAAGCTCATTGCCTATTCCTCGGTAGCGCATATGGGCTTTGTGACAATGGGCATCTTTAGCGTGACCTCACAGGGCGTCCAAGGCGCGGTCTTTCAAATGATCTCACATGGCCTCGTCTCCAGCGCGCTGTTTCTCTGCGTCGGCGTCCTTTACGACCGGATGCACACATACGCAATCGCCGCCTATGGCGGGCTCGTAGCGCGCATGCCGCTTTACGCAGCGGTTTTCATGACCTTTACCCTCGCCAATGTTGGCCTGCCGGGCACGTCCGGTTTTATCGGAGAATTTCTCCCTCTCATTGGCACGTTCAAGATCAACAGCTGGGTGGCGCTTCTGGCGACCACCGGCGTCATCTGGTCTGCCGCCTATGCACTCTATCTTTACCGCCGGGTCGTTTACGGGGTGATCGAGAAGCCCGCCCTTGCATTGCTAAAGGATCTATCGTGGCGAGAGGCAGCGGTATTTGCGCCTCTCGTTGTCTTCACAATCTTTTACGGCGTCCATCCGGCGCCGATCCTCGATGGCACCGCCGTTTCGATCGGCGATCTCATCCACGGTTACGATACCGCTCTCGCCGCGGCCAAGAGCGCCGCTCTCGCCTTGCCGTAGGGGTTCCTGTCATGTCCTCCGTTTCTTCCGCCGTCGCCCATTCGCTGCCGGAGGCCATTTTGGCGGCGGGCGCGGTTGGGCTTTTGTTCTTCGGCGCCTTGAGGGCCAAAGATTCGGATGGTCCGGTGACCGAGATAGCCGCGGGCCTCGTCGCTTTGGCCATTGCCGTCATTTTCCTCGGCTCAAAGACGGACGCCGTTGTTTTCGATGGCGCCTTTATCGACGATGGCTTTGGCCGGTTCATGAAGGTGCTCGCCCTTTTGGGCTCCCTCGCGACTTTAATTATGAGCGGGAATTTTCTTGCTCGTGAGAAAATCGATAAATTCGAATTTCCCATCCTCATCCTCCTGTCGACGCTGGGAATGCTCATGCTGATCTCGGCGGCGGGGCTAATTGCGCTCTATCTTGGGCTCGAATTGATGTCGCTTGCCCTCTATGCTCTTGCCGCTTTCCAGCGTGACGATTTGCGCGCCTCCGAGGCCGGCCTCAAGTATTTCGTTCTTGGCGCGCTTTCGTCGGGCATGCTGCTTTATGGAGCGTCCCTGCTTTACGGCTTCGCGGGCACTGTCTCTTTCGCTGGCATTGCCGCCGCAATTGGCGGCAGCGCTTCGCGTGGCGTGACTTTCGGCCTTGTCTTTGTTATGGCAGGGCTTGGCTTCAAGATGTCCGCCGTGCCTTTCCATATGTGGACTCCGGATGTTTACGAAGGAGCGCCAACGCCCGTAACCGCGTTTTTCGCGTCGGCCGTTAAGGTGGCGGCCATCGCCATAACCATAAGGCTGATCCTGACCGCTTTCGAGAGCATCCCGGTTCAATGGCGCCAGATCATCATATTCCTATCCATACTTTCGATGGCGCTCGGCTCATTTGCCGCAATCGGTCAGGCCAATATCAAGCGTCTGATGGCCTATTCCGCAATCGGCCATATCGGCTTCGCACTCGTCGGTCTCGCGGCCGGTGGCGAAGCAGGGGTGAGCAGCGTTCTTGCCTATATGGCGATCTATCTCGTCATGACGCTTGGGACTTTTGCCGGTATCCTCGAGATGCGGGTCAATGGCCGCAGCGTCGAAAATATTTCGGATCTTTCGGGTCTTGCGCAAACCGACGGGGCCATGGCCTTCTTTCTTGCGGTGATGATGTTTTCCTTGGCTGGAGTGCCGCCGCTCGCTGGCTTCTTCGCCAAATGGTACGTCTTTAACGCCGCTATTCAGGCTGGACTCTATGCTCTTGCCGTCATCGGCGTTTTGTCGAGCGCTGTTGGGGCATTTTATTATTTGCGGATCGTCAAGGTCATGTATTTCGACCAACCGGCACCGGCCTTTGATAAGGCTGCCCCGGCGCCACGCGCGGTTCTTGCCATAACGGGCCTCCTGACCGTGTTCTTGTTTGCCTATCCAGGCTTCTTCATGGAGGCAACGAGAGCCGCGGCCCATTCGCTGTTCTAAGTATTCTGCCCTTGGGTGCTATCCCTGTTTCACCTCGCCAAATGTGCCGAGGCTCAGGCATTCCGCCTGGTTGAGCACGGTGAAGTTACCTCAACCAATGAGGAAGCCCTTCTGCGCGCCAACGCGGGCGATCCGGGACGCCTTTGGGTTGTTGCTAAGAGCCAGACGGCAGGCCGGGGACGCAATGGCCGGACATGGTCGTCGCCCGCAGGCAATCTCTATGCGAGCTTGCTATTGCTCAATCCTGCGCTGCCGCATAAGGCCCCGGAGCTGGGGTTTGTTGCTGGCATCGCCGCCGCGCATACGATTCGCGCCATCCTGCGCCGGGGAGACCGAGTCAGGATCAAATGGCCAAACGATGTCCTCTTTGATGGCGCCAAATGCTGCGGGATCTTGATTGAGAGCGCGCTGCTTTGCGATGGTCAATTGGCGTGTACCGCAGGTATCGGCGTAAACTGCCGGGCGCACCCCCAAAATACGCCCTATCCGGCAACTGATCTTATGGCAATCAGCGGCAATGCGATTGAGGCCAAGCAAGTGTTTGCCGAGCTTTCGGGATCGATGGCGCATTGGCTTGGCGTCTGGGCGGCCGGCGCGGGCTTTGCATTGATCCGGACTGAATGGCTTTCGCTCGCCTCCGGGGTCGGCACGCGCGTGCGAGTCGCATTGCCATCGCACACAATCGAAGGCATTTTCCGGACGATCGACGCCAGCGGCCGACTCGTGCTTGAGCGGCCGGGCGAAACACTTACGATCGGCGCGGGCGATGTTTTCCAATGCATTGTTTCTTGAATGCGGCATCTTTGGATCAGAGCGGACGAATGGCATCCGGAACGGCGGGTGCGCGTCCTGACTCATTTGTTTCGCCGGTGCACATCTCTATCGGCGTGAAGGGCTACGGTTGATGAGTGGCTATAACGACGAGCTTCTTTTCGTCCCGCTTGGCGGTCTCGGCGAGATCGGGATGAATCTTTCCCTTTACGGATATGGCTGTAAAGGCCAAATGCAGTGGCTTATGGTCGACTGCGGTGTTGCATTTGCTGGTCCCGAACTCGCTGGAATCGATATTACTATCCCCGATGTTGGCTTTATTGAAAAGCTGCGCAGCGATTTACAGGGTATTGTTATTACTCATGCGCACGAGGATCATATTGGCGCGCTTGGTGAAGTTTGGCCGCGTCTTCGCTGCAAGGTCTATGCAACAAGCTTCGCTGCGGCTCTTTTTGAAGCCAAGCGGCTCGGCGAGCCAAGAACACCGGATGTGCCACTGAATATCGTCGCCCAAGGCGAAGCCAGGACAATCGGGTCCTTCAACATCGAATTCGTTAGTATGGCACACTCCATACCCGAGAGTTGCGCCCTTGCAATCCGCACACCGCTTGGCACGGTAATTCATTCCGGCGACTGGAAGATCGATCCGGCTCCCGGGATTGGCAAGCTGACCGACGCAAAGCGTCTTGCTGCCATAGGCGCCGAAGAAGTGCTGGCGCTTGTTTCGGATTCGACAAATATTCTGCGTGAAGGCTTAAGCCCTTCGGAAGCCGAGGTCGCCGCGGCCTTGCGGGAGATCATTGCGGCCGCGGCGGGCCGCGCCGTTGTGACAATCTTTGCTTCGAATGTCGCGCGAATCCGCGCGGTGGCAGAGGCTGCCATGGCTTCCGGGCGCACCGTCGTGCTTGTCGGCCGCGCGATGGAACGGGCGGTCGCGATCGCGCGGGAATGCGGATATCTCGACGGCATTCCTGAGTTTCTGTCGCAAAACATGTTCTCCCAGCTGCCGCCCGAAAAGCTGGTTGTGCTCGCAACGGGCAGCCAAGGAGAAAGCCGGGCTGCCATTTCCCGCATTTCCGAGGGCACACATCCCGTGGTGACATTAGGCCGCGGCGATAAGGTCATTTTTTCGTCGCGCACGATCCCAGGAAACGAGAAGGACGTCGGCCGCATCATCAACAATTTCATTCGTTCCGGAATTGATGTCGTCACCGACCGCACCGCGCTCGTCCATGCCTCCGGCCATCCTCGGCGCGATGAGGTTGCGGAGCTTTACGCCTGGACGAAGCCCCAAATTGCAATTCCCGCCCATGGCGAGGACCTTCATCTCGCCGAGCATGCTTGTTTTGCGAAATTGCAGGGTGTGCCCAATGTTATTGCGGCACGTAATGGGGACGTCGTGCTGCTTGCGCCGGGGAAGCCGGGGATTATTGGCAAGGCGCCCCATGGCCGTATTTGCAAGGATGGCAATAGCCTCGTCCCGGCCGGCGACGAGGCCCTTAAGACGCGCCAAAGGCTGGCATTTTCTGGGATAGTGTCGATCGGTCTGGCGATCACCTCCAAAGGCGAGCTCGCGGGAGTGCCGGATGTCGTAACCGCTGGCATTCCGGAACGGATGGGCACCGGAGCTGAGACCGCTAAGATTGTCGATGCGGCGCTCTTTCAAACTTTCGATCAGCTTCCCCGCCCAAAGCGGCGCGATGCCGCTACCGTTTCCGGCGCGATCGAAAAGGCCGTGCGCGAGGCCATTGCCGCGGTATGGGGGAAACGCCCGGCAGTCCAGGTGCTGGTGGTAGAAGTCTAGCTCCGGATTGGAAAGATTTTCGTGATCGGCCTGTTGAATCATATTGCCATTGCGGTCGAAGATCTTGAGGCCGCTGGCACCTTCTACCGGGACATTCTCGGCGCGAAAGTCCGCGGTCCGGCGGACCTGCCAGAGCACGGGGTTACGATTCTATTTGTCGAGCTTCCAAATACCAAGATCGAGTTGATGAAACCTCTCGGCGAACGCTCGCCGCTGGCCGGTTTTATGGCGAAGCATCCAAGCGGCGCAATCCACCACATTTGTTTTGAGGTTGACAATATTGATGCCGCTTGCAAGGCGCTGACAGAAGCCGGAGTCCGGATCCTTGGCGGCGGAATTCCTAAGATCGGGGCGCATGCGAAGGAGGTTCTTTTCCTCGAACCCAAGGATTGCGCTGGAACGCTCATCGAGCTCGAACAGCGCTGAGCCGAATCTCAAGGTCCAGCGAATACCAGCCGCCTGTTTTTGGCTCGAGCGGGAGGATTGCGGGGCTGCCATTAAGACCTGTACTTTTTAGAACCCCTACGGAATATATCACTCTCCTGGCCGCGCCGAGCTCTCATGCCAGCGGCCAAGAAGATAAGCCGATAAAGCGGCAAAGGCCGCATAAATGGCAATCCCCGTGAGCCCAATCAGGGTGAGGGCCGCGAACATGCGCGGGATGTTGAGCCGGTAGCCCGCCTCGGCGATTCGGAATGCCAGACCCGCACCTTTCCCGGCATCGCCGGCGGCGAGCTCGGCGACAATTGCGCCGATGAGCGAAAGCCCCCCGCCGATCCGCAACCCCGCGAGAAAATAAGGCAAGGCCGAAGGCAATCGCAGATAGAGCAGCATCTGCCAGCGTGTAGCCTGGTAGAGCTTAAAGAGATCGGCGAGATTACGATCGGCCGCGGCAAGCCCGAGTGCGGTATTGGAAAGGATGGGAAAGAAGGCAACGAGAAAAGCGCAAACCAACACTGCCACCGGCGCATCGAGATAGATCAAGAGCAGAGGCGCAATGGCTACAATCGGGGTGACCTGCAGCACTATGGCAAAGGGCAAAAAGGAGCGCTCGACCCATTTCCATTGGGCGAACAAAACAGCGAGACCAGCCCCGCCGATCACCGCCGCGGCAAGCGCCCCGAATGTGGTTTTCAAGGTCACCAGAAGGGAAGGGAAGAGCGTTGACCAATCCGAAATGAGCGTCGACAGGATTAGCGTCGGCGAAGGCAGCACATAAGGCGGCACGCCGAAGTGGCGCACATAGAATTCCCAGGCGGCGAGCATTGCGGCGAAGGCGAGGGCGGGAGGTGCGATCCGCTTCGCCGCCAGACGAACATCCTTCAATTGTAAAAACCTGGATTTGGTTTGACGGATGTGGTCGCAAACCGCCATTCATCTCTTGGCGGCAATTGTGACGCGCGATTCGCTTTTGTCAAAGAACGCCCGTTGCAAGCAACGGGCTATGGCGGAGGCCTCAAGGGCCGTCACTGACGAAAGCGGATCCGCCTCGCCGATAATTCCGCCGTGAGTTAAAAGGTAAGGTGAAATCCGGATCTTTGCACTTCAATC
>JAFMSB010000423.1 GCA_017353815.1 Methylocapsa sp.
TGAAACATTTGCCGTCTCGGATGCATAGGTGCGGGCGAGCGCGTCGAGCGCGGCCTTTGTAACTGCGCAGGCTCCCCAATAGGGTCTCAGATTTGCGGCATGACCCGCGGCCGAAGTGATAAACACCACCCTTCCGGCCGCGGCGTTGCGCAGCAGAAGGTCGAGCGAGCGGATCAACCGCCAATTGGCGGTTACATTGACGGAAACGATTTCATCCCATTGTTTGGGATCGATATGGGCAAGCGGCGTTAAGGGGCCAAGCAGCCCCGCATTGGCGATGAAAACATCGAGCATGCCCCACCGCTGATAAATGGCCGCGCCAAGGCGATCGAGCGCGTCAAAATCTTTGAGATCGCAGGGAACCAGCGTCGCTTGGCTTCCCGCCTCGCGGATGGCATCATCAAGCTCTTCGAGGCCGCCTTGGGTTCGGGCAAGGGCAATTACATGCGCCCCCGCCCGCGCAAGTTCCAAGGCCACCGCGCGGCCGATGCCCCTGGAGGCGCCGGTCACCAGTGCGATGCGGCCGTCAAGGGCGCGCGGCATGGAAATAAGGTCGTGAGCAAAAATCTTACAAGCTCTAACAAAGAATTTCGCCTTTGCCGAGGTAAGAACGGCGGAAATTTGAGTGCAATAAAAGGCCCGCGCATCAATCGCATTCTGCAAACGCAGATCAGGATTTACCGGCGGCTGTCATTAGCCCCTTTTGATATCGATCTTGTCGAGGGCAGCGCGTAGACCCCTGGCCAGGCTTTGCGCGTCTTCAACGGCCCAGAAGTGCATGAAAAAGAGCCGGGGCTGATCTTTAAGCATGTGAGTGTGCAACGCCGTTACCTCGATCCCATGCGCGAGGAGCTCCTTCAGAACGGGATTGACTTCCGATTCGACAAGTACGAAGTCGCCAGTTACGGCAGCTTTCCCGCCACCCGCCGGCTGGAAGTTGATCCCAATCGCCACACCCGCGGACGGCGGTAATGCGACGCCCTCATCCGCGACGGGTGCGGCACGAGGGATGCTGAATTGAAGGACGCCGCCATTGATCACGCCTTTTGCACCAAGGGTCTCGCCAACCGCACCGGCATCGAGACCGATTCCGGCTGGCGGCCGAGGAGCGCCTGGGGAGGCAGCCTGAAATGGCGTTCTGCTCTCGGCAAGAGCGCTGTGCAGGATGGCCGCGAGCTTTACGGGATCGCCACGGCCGTGAATATGCATATAAAGGACAGGCGGAGACGACCGCAGCAGATGGTTATGAAGTGCTGTAATTTCGATACCGCCTTCGGCGAGCCTCTTCATGACCGGTCTTACCTCCTCGCCGGTGAGCACGAGATCGCCGAGGACCGCCGCTTGGTCACCGGTCTTTTGAAAAGTTAGCCAGGAGCCGAGGGCGAGCGCGGGCCTGACTTCCACGCCGTCCACAGTCACTTTGAGATCACTGCGCGGCAGACTCGCGCGGTAAACGCCGCCGGGCATCTCTGAGCCAGGCCTCCCCAGGGCCTGAGCTACCGGTTCCCATTCGCTGCCACCGGCAAAGGCGGGGGCTGAGAGCACGGCGGCAAGCGAAAGGCTTGCGGTCAAGTTCATCGCTCTAATCATGGTCATTCCTTTCCGCGAATTTTTCAGGCCGGGCAGCCGCGCGCGAGGGCGCAGCCAGCGATGCTCCGGCTGGCACAGAGAGCCGCTTTCGTTGCCCGGATTGTGGGAGGAAACA
>JAFMSB010000424.1 GCA_017353815.1 Methylocapsa sp.
GATTTTATGTGCGCCGAGCTGGCCGCACGTAAGCCCGATGTCATCATCAACACCACCTTATTTTCTGCGCGCCTCAATTCGGGATCGAGCGTTCTTGATTTGGCCGGCGTCACCGTGCTGCAAGCATTTCTCACCGGTTCGACCGAAGCCCAATGGAAGGAAAATCCGCGCGGGCTTGGGGCAGCCGATCTCGCGATGAATGTGGTTCTGCCTGAGATCGACGGGCGGCTTATTACCCGCGCAATTGCCTGCAAGCAGGAAGGCGCGCATCGCGCCGATCTCGAATTCACCCCTCGCAGCCATGCGCCGCTCTTGTCCCGGGTGGATTTCACCGCCGGCCTTGCCGCGGCCTGGGTTCATTTGCGCAAGACCCCGCGCGAGCAGCGAAGGATTGCCTGCGTTCTTCCCGATTATCCGGGACGGCAAGGGCGGGCCGGCTATGCCGTGGGGCTCGACACGGCAAAAAGCGCGGTTTCGATTGCAGCCGCACTACGCGGGGCGGGATACTCGGTTTCTCTGCCCGATCCAGACAGCTTGATGCGCAGTCTCGAGGAAGGAGAAACCACCGCGCAGTTTTTGCTTTCCGATTACCTGATCGCGCTGCGCCAGATGCCCGAAGCATTCGTTAGCTCAATCAGCGCGCAATGGGGCAATGCCGGGCAAGAGGCGCAGGCTGGCGGCGCGTTCCTGTTCCCGGTTGTGCGCGCGGGAAATCTGATCCTAGCTATGCAGCCCGGCCGCGGTGCAAAGGACTCGCACAAGGCGGACTATCACGACACAACGCTCGCACCCTGCCATACTTATGTGGCCTTTTATTTGTGGCTACGGAAGCAGGAAAGGATCGATGCTCTGATTCATTGCGGCACTCACGGCACGCTCGAATGGCTGCCGGGCAAAGCGGTGGCGCTCGATGAGGCCTGCGCGCCCGAAGCTGTTCTTGGCCCCCTGCCCGTCATTTATCCCTTCATTGTCAACAACCCCGGCGAGGCGGCGCAAGCGAAAAGGCGGATAGGCGCGCTCCCCATTGGCCACATGACCCCGCCTCTTCGGCGCGCAGGAAGCTGCGGCGCGGCGCTCGAACTGGAATCCTTGTTCGACGAATATGCGGCTGCCGAGACACTTGACCGCAAGCGCGCGAAGCATCTGGCGCAGGCCATTCTCGCGCGCGCAAAGGAAACGGGGCTTTTTAAGGAAAGCGGGCTTGAGTCAATCGCCGAGCCCGAAGCAGCGCTGCGGCAGCTCGATGCTTGGCTCTGCGATCTGAAAGAAATGCGTATCGCCGATGGCCTGCATGTTTTTGGGCAGCCGCCGCAAGGGAAAATTCGGGAGAGGGCGGCTGCGGCGCTCATGGATGCGCAGGATACCGGAGATGCGCCGCCTCGCCTTCACGATCTGATTGACCGGTGCGGCGAAGCGGAGCGCACAGCGCTCCTTGCCGCATTGGATGGAAGCTTTGTCGCCCCGGGCCCTGGCGGCGCGCCTTCGCGCGGCCGCATCGATGTGCTGCCGACCGGCCGCAACATCTACGGCATGGATCCGCGTGCGGTGCCAACGCGAGCCGCCTGGGAAATTGGCCAGCGCGCGGCAAAAGAAATGCTGGATCGCTATGTTCAGGACCACGGCGAATGGCCGAGACGAATCATATTGGATCTTTGGGCAAGCGCCGCCATGCGCACGGGAGGCGAGGATCTCGCCCACGCCCT
>JAFMSB010000140.1 GCA_017353815.1 Methylocapsa sp.
TCGATCACCGCGCGGATGGAGCCCGATATCGCGCCTGAGCCGCGCAGGACCTCCCTCCAATTTTCGGCACGGAGCCAGGCATAATCATCGCTAAGCCTTACGCCGTGGACGATCCCCTCGACGCGCCCCTTTTCAATCCGCGGAGGCGCCAGGGGCGGTGGGAAAAAGGTCCGGTCAAGCTTGCGCATTTTCGGCCCCGTCGGGCTCCCCGCTTCAAATGGAAAGGTGAGACGGAGGCTTTACGTCTGCCAATCGCGTTATTTACGCTGGCGAGGTGCCTTTCAACCCCTTATTGTTTCGTTTCAATAAAGTTTTTTTCTTTGCTAGTTGCGCAAGGCAAGCTTTCCTCGTAGAAGGTCTAGAATTTTTTGATAGTTGATTCGCAACAATGCCGAAAAGAGCTTGTCTCCTGGCGGTCTTGCGACAACGTAGCTGAAATAGCGGTGGCTATTGAACCCGTATACTACGGGCAGCAGCTTTTACTCTCGGATGCGGGGCGCTATGAGCGAAACCACAGGTTCCAGCAATTTTATCGAGTTAGCAGCCGATATCGTGTCGGCTTATGTCAGCAACAATTCGGTTCCGGCGAATGATCTGCCGTCCCTGATCAGCGATGTGCATGCCGCGTTACTGCGAGTCACATCGGGGGGAATAAATGTGGCCTCCGAGGCCCCCAAGCCCGCCGTGCCTGCAAAGAAATCAATCACCAAGGAGTATATTGTCTGTCTCGAGGACGGGCGGAAATTCAAATCGCTGAAACGCCATTTGCGCACCCAATACAATATGTCGCCGGACCAATACCGGGAGAAATGGGGACTTCCGCCGGACTATCCCATGGTCGCGCCGGATTACGCCAAGGCGCGCTCCAATCTTGCCAAGCAGATGGGCCTTGGCCAGCAACGCCGCCGCAAGCGGTAAAACGTGCGGCAACAAGGCCCAAAGCACTCACTCCATCCGGCAGAAATTGCGGGTTGTGCGGGCTGCTTATTGGTTGGGTAGGGGCGGGGGAGCCAAAGCGCCCGCAGCCATCAAAGTCAAATATGCAATGTGCAGTTCTCGCTTGCGCAACGCGATAGAGCGCAAGACCCCATTCGCCGGCCCCTGCTCTTTAATTTCCGCCGGTGCCGCATGAACCCGGAAACGAGCGCATCGCGGTTTGCGAACTCCTCGCCATTCCAGGCAATGAGCAGCTTGCGTCAAGCCGATGGCGGGATTTTTCCAAGACCTTCCAAATACTCTTTTTATCAAGGACCGGAACTACGTCCAGCTTGGCCGCAAATCTCAAAAGACCGTTAGAGCTATGCCGCAATTGAGCCATTTTCAAAGGCTTTGCTTTGCGCGCTCCCAATTAGCGTCGGCTCGCCAGGGTCGGCCACAAATTGCTGGCCGGGGCGCCATCTCAATCGCTTTAACGAGTCTTGAGTGGCCTGGGGCTTGTGGGCAAAATTAGCCTCGCAATCTTCGGCGGCCGCTGGCGGGAAATAGCCATCGAAATGTCAACCGGCGGGCTCGGCGAAATTAAAAATTTTGGAATATACTTATCCATTTCGCACCTGCGCGGCGGCAACGATTTCGGCCTCGACCCAGCAATCGAGACAAATGGACCCCGGGCGGCCGCTGCGGACCGGCGCCGCGTATCGCTGCGCTGGCTATCGGGTACTTTTCTTACGGGAATTTCGGGAGCTGGCCTGATTGGGGCCGCGATTTACGCGGCTCTCGGACAACATGCCTATTTTGCCGAGCCGCCTGCGCTTGCGCTCGCGCAGCGAAGAGAGGTCACTCTCGATTTCGGCGTCAATCCGCGCAAAAGCGATCGCCTTGTCAAGGCCGTCGATATCACCGCCGCAAAGCAGCGTTTTCAAGCGCAAACAGTGATCCGGACTGGCGATAAAGAGGCCGTCAAGGTCCACAATTTTGTGCACATTCAAACATCGCTGATTTTGGCAGACATTGGCCTTTCCGAGGAGGTCCCCCCCTATAATCCGCTCAAAGTTCTCGCCGACGCGCGCGCGCCTACCGATGCGGCACAGGAGCCGGCTCAGGATGATGCCGAGGTCATGATGTCCACGCGCGACTTGGGAAACGAGCCATTTTCGGCCTCCGGCCAGCTATCAATTGAGGAGGTGCAGGCCCAAGTCGCCGAGCAGGTCAAGAACACGTTGCCAGCAGCCAAAAAACCGCTCCCCCTGCCGCCGCAACTCCTTCTGATGCGCACGTCCCGGGCAAATCTTCCGGGCGTTCTTGCCTATGCCAATCCTTCCGAGCAGATCTCGACGGCCTCGTTCTCTCAGATCGAGGTGCGGATCGTCCCCGAAAACGTCACAACTGTCGGGCGCTCGGCCAAAACCCCGGAAGCGACGCAAATGGAGGAACGGCTCGTGACCGTGCGGCACGGCGAGACAATTGAGACTGTGCTTTCAGCTGCAGGGCTCACAAAGGAAGCAATTGCCAATGTGATCGGGGCTTTTGGCCCCGCGCGCGGCGATGCGGCGGTGCCGGAGGGGGCGCGTCTCAAACTTCTCTTTGCCGACGTCGATGGTTCGGGCGGCAGCATGACCCTAGCCCGGCTTTCGGTCTATTCGGGCGATACTTTGGAGGCGAATATTGCGATCAATGATCGCGGCGCCTATGTGCGGGTCACGCCGCCGCACCACGCCGCCAAACGCCAGAGCGAGGAAGAAAGCGACGAGAGCGATAATTCGAACGCACTGCGGCTTTATGATTCGTTTTATGAGACCGCACTCAAGCAAGAGATTCCGCGGCCGGTTATCGACGAGCTCGTCCGGATTTTCGCCAATGATGTTGATTTCCAAAGAGGCGTGAGCGCAGGCGACTCCTTCGAGGTTCTTTATGATGGAAGCGAAGAGGGCGAAGCCCACAACCAGCTGCTCTATGCCGCAATATCCGCGCGCAACGAAACCTTCCGCTACTACCGCTTCCAGGCACCGGACGATTCGCTTGTTGACTATTATGACCAAGACGGCCGGTCGACGCGCAAGTTTTTGGTCCGCATGCCCCTTGTCGGGGGCCGCTTCACTTCCGGCTTTGGCATGAGGTTTCACCCCATCCTCGGATATGCCCGCCCGCATATGGGTGTTGATTGGGCTGCGCCCATCGGAACGCCCATATTTGCTGCCGGCAATGGCACGATCATTAAAGCGGAATGGGACTCAGGCTACGGCCGACGAATCGAGATTCAGCACGCAAACGGATATATCACGACCTACAATCATTTATCCGGCTTCGCACGCGGCGCAAAGGAAGGCGCGCATGTGCGGCAAGGCCAGGTCATCGGATATCTTGGCCAGACGGGGTTAGCGACAGGCCCGCATCTGCATTATGAAATTGTGGTGAATGGACATTTTGTCGATCCGATGCGTGTGAAGCTTGCCCGCACGCGACAATTCGACGGGCGCTTGCTTGCGGCTTTCAGGCGCGAGCGTGACCGAATCGATGCCCTAGTTCAGAAGGCAACCGGCGCACCTATCGTCGCCGCGGCAGCAAGCCAGCCATAAGACGCCGGCCCGCTCCGGGCGGACGGATCATCGCGCGCGAAGCACGCAGCGGCCCTTCCCCGCAAGACATTTGTTCCAGGGCCTCGCGAAATCTCTGAGACGGAGGGTTGTTTGCCAAACATCTGCGCCCCCGCCCGCAAGTACATGGGCCGTGCCACATCCATGTGCAAACGAAAAGGGGCCGCCCCTCCCTCACCAAACGCAGGATTGGCGCGCGGCGCCTTCCATTAACCAGCCGTTAGGCGGTAATTCGCGCATCCTCGTCGCTCGGCTCGCGCAAGACATAGCCGCGCCCCCAAACAGTTTCGATGTAACTGCGGCCCTCGCTTGCATTGGCAAGCTTTTTGCGCAGCTTGCAGATAAAGACGTCGATGATTTTGAGTTCAGGCTCGTCCATGCCGCCGTAAAGATGGTTCAGAAACATTTCCTTGGTCAGTGTCGTACCTTTACGCAGAGAAAGCAGCTCAAGCATCTGATATTCTTTGCTAGTCAGATGGACTCGCGCGCCCGCGACTTCGACGGTCTTCTGATCAAGGTTGACCACGAGATCCCCCGTCACTATGACGGACTGGGCGTGGCCTTTCGAGCGCCGGACAATGGCTTGGATTCGCGCCACAAGCTCATCCTTGTGGAACGGCTTCGTCAGATAATCATCCGCACCGAACCCCAGTCCTTTGACCTTGTCCTCGATCGCCGCAAGGCCTGAAAGAATAAGTATTGGAGTTTTGACCTTGGCTACACGCAACGTGCGCAATACTTCATAGCCCGAAATGTCGGGCAGGTTCAAATCTAACAATATAATGTCGTAGTCGTAGAGTTTTCCGATTTCGATGCCGTCTTCGCCAAGATCGGTCGTGTATACGTTAAAATTCTCCGACTTGAGCATCAGTTCAATGCTTTGCGCCGTCGCGCTATCGTCTTCAATAAGTAAAACGCGCATGAGAGGTCCCAGCCTTCCCCCGTCGGTCCGCCTAGCCGGCGCGCGATCTCGCAGAAGCACCCCAGCGCGGCATTTGCCGGCCGCCCTGAGTGTCACTCGCTACGAATTTCGTAACCTTAACGGGCATTGGTTAACAAAATTATTCCTGACAGAAGCCACCAAAACCGCATTATTCCCGCCTTGGCCGGGTGATTCGTTTGGCAGCCTTCCGTCCTTGGGAACCATGGCAAATGAAGCTTGCGCGACGACGGAGCGCCGACGTGCCGGATTCAGGTCCTCGTCGCCCAAAAGCAGCGGCCTAGGCCGAATCGGAGCAGCCAGCAATTATAACCGCAGATCGCGCCTCGAAAAGAGATTCGCCGGGAAGCGCACAAGTAACGAAAGGGCAACTTTCGTGCGGCAGAGTCAACCGTCGCCATAACAACCTGGCCTTGAGGCAATCTCAGATAGCGCACTAAGCTCGCAGGCAGGGAGCAGGCGGCGGGCAGAAAGACGGACCGGTATCTGGCGGCTTTATATGGTTCGACTTGAATTTGGGGTAAAAGAATGAGGTTCCGGGACTCGCTTGCACGTTTGCGCAGCTTCCAGATTGATGAAACGCAGCGGCGAGTCGCACAGCTTGAGGCGATGATCGCCGAATTCTCGAGGATGGCGCGGGACCTCGAGCGCGAAATAGCCACCGAAGAGCAAAAGGCCGGAATTTTCGATATCGCTCATTTTGCCTATCCGACCTATGCACGCGCCGCGCGCACGCGCCGGGACAACCTTCAGCGGTCGGCGGAGGAGCTTACTGCTCAGCTTGAGGAGGCCCGCCAATTCCTCGAGGAAGTGCTTACGAGCCCTGCCAGGGATCCAGGCGGCGGATCGAATACAGCGACCTTCGCCGGCTAGATCCGTTATGCTCAAGCCGTTTTTGCGCTCCGCGGGCGCTTGTCCGGCAAGAGGGCG
>JAFMSB010000425.1 GCA_017353815.1 Methylocapsa sp.
TCCCGGAGGGGGCGCCGCCTCTGCCCGGCGAGAGGCCGGCGCCCGAAATGGTCTCGCTCGGCAAAATGCTCTATTTCGATCCGCGGCTCTCCGAAAAACAGGACATGAGCTGCAACAGCTGCCACAATCTCGCAATGGGCGGGGCAAGCGGCCACGGATCGCTTGGGGGCCGACTCACGCCAACGGTTTTCAACGCGGTCTTCAACACGGCGCAATTCTGGGATGGCCGCGCCTCCAATCTTAAGGAGCAAGTGGTGAAGTCGGTCATGGTGAACCCCGCAGCCCTTTTGGTGACGCGCGGCGGGGCCATGACCCCGAATACTTCGGAAATGAACATCGCGAAACAGCGTACGGCCGAGAGGCTAAAGAGTATTCCGGGCTATGTTCCCGCCTTCAAAAAGGCGTTTCCGTCGGAGGCCGAACCCATAACCTATGACAATATCGGGCGGGCGATCGCCGCCTTCGAGACAACACTGATTACACCCGATGCCCCTTTCGACCGCTGGCTCAGGGGCGACGATGCGGCGCTTTCGGAAGTGCAAAAACAGGGCCTGAAGCTGTTCATGGATAAGGGCTGCTCGAACTGCCACAATGGCACAAACATCGGCGGTGGCCGGTTTGCGCGGTTTGGGGTGGCCAAAAACCCCGGCCCGGATTTGTTGCCGGCCGACGATGTGGGCCGTTTTGCGCTAACGCGGGACGTCAACGACAAATATGTCTTTAAGGTTCCGGGCTTGCGCAATGTCGAACTGATTCCGCCCTATTTCCACAGCGGCCGCATTTGGGATCTCAATGAGGCCGTCGCGGTAATGGGCGAGACGCAGCTTGGCCAGAAACTCAGCGGCGAGGAAACCGCCAAGATCGCCGCATTTCTCAAATCGCTGACGGGCCGCCAGCCGGAGATCACGATCCCGGCATTGCCGCCAAGCGTGGCCACAACGATTCGGCCTTAGGCGCTTCCGCGAAAGGGTTGATCACCGGACAAGGATGGGGCATAGCTGTGCGCTTGGAAAGCGGGCCGGCTCAAAAAGCCGGCTGTTTTTTGGATCAGGCGATGAAAGTTCGCAATTCGCTCAAATCGCTGCGCACGCGCCACCGTGCCAACCGGCTGGTGCGCCGCAAAGGCAGGGTCTACATCATCAACAAGCGGCAAAAGCGCTATAAGGCAAGGCAGGGCTGATAGCGCAACCCATCATGGCCTCCCCGGTGCTGCGAGTGAAGCCCGCGCGTTTCTTTTTCCTCCTTGCCGCATTCCTTGCTGCCATGCTCCCCTGGAGCGAGGTGCGGGCGGAGGGCAACACAAAAACCCTTTCGCCGCCCTCGTCGCCGGAAGCGGCGCGCAGCCAGAAGCTCGAGGCGCTTTTCGCGCGCCTGCGCGAGGCTCGCAAGACAGACGAAGCGGAGGCCGCCGCTTTGTCGATTGAGCGGATATGGCTGCAATCGGCCTCGGATACGGCAAATCTCCTCATGCAGCGTGCTCTCGCCTCGATGGGCTCGCAGCAATTGCCCTTGGCGCTTGAGCTGCTCGGCAAACTCGTCGAACTCGAGCCAGACTGGGCGGAAGCCTGGAATCAACGGGCAACGGTAAGATTTATGACCGGGGATTTCGATGGCGCGATGGCCGATATCAGCCGTGTCCTTTCCCTTGAGCCGAGGCATTTTGGGGCGCTTACCGGCATGGGCATGATGTTGGAA
>JAFMSB010000141.1 GCA_017353815.1 Methylocapsa sp.
GAGTCGCGCGGTTCCCGCGGGGAATTCCCGCCATGCGCATGCGCCTCACACCAGCTCCTTCAGCCTTTTTGCCGCTTGCGGGGCAAAATAAGTGAGGATCGCAGCGGCGCCCGCGCGTTTGAAAGCGATGAGGCTCTCCGTCATCGCTTTGCTGCCATCGATCCAGCCATTGTTTGCGGCCGCCATGATCATCGCATATTCGCCGGAGACCTGATAGGCGAAGACGGGCACGCCGAAGTGGTCCTTCACCCGAAAGATGATGTCGAGATAGGGCAGCCCCGGCTTCACCATCACCATGTCCGCGCCTTCCTCGATGTCCTGGGAAACCTCGCGCAGCGCCTCGTCGGAATTCGCCGGATCCATTTGATAGGTGCGCTTATCGCCGATCAAGGTTGCATTGGTGCCGACGGCCTCGCGGAAAGGCCCATAAAAGGCCGAGGCATATTTGGCCGAATAGGATAAAATCTGAACCTCTTCAAAATTCTCCGCATCCAGCGCCGCGCGAATGGCGCCAACGCGCCCGTCCATCATATCGGAGGGAGCAATGATGTCGGCGCCTGCGCGCGCTTGATTTAAGGCTTGCGCAGCAAGGATAAAAACCGTCTCGTCATTGACGACTTTTTCCGCGCGCAAAATGCCGTCATGGCCGTGGCTGGTATAAGGATCAAGTGCCACATCGGTGATAATGCCAAGGTGGGGAACTTCGCGCTTGATCGCCCGGACCGCGCGGCAAACGAGGTTCTCGGGATTGAGAGCCTCGCTTGCCTGCTCGTTGCGCAGGCTCGGGTCCGTGTCGGGAAAAAGCGCGAGCGCGGGAATTCCGAGCCCGGCGGCTTCCATAGCCGCCCGCACCGCAAGATCGATGCTGAGACGCTCAACGCCGGGCATGGAGGCGATGGGCTCGCGCGTGTTTTCCCCCTCGCAGAGAAAAATGGGCCAGATGAGATCGCCCGCGCCTAGCGTGTTTTCGCAGACAAGCTTGCGCGCCCATCCAGCCTTGCGGTTGCGCCGCAGCCGGGTTGGCAAATCGAGCTTCATATTGGCGGGCGCGTCTTGCCAAGGAGCAGCTTCACGCCTCGAGCGCAAGGGCAATGGCCAGACCATGATCGCCTCCAAAATGCGGCCCGCATAACAGACCTGGGCAGAGCGCAAGACGAGTGCCGCATCGGCCGGCAGCGCCCCTCCCGCGAGGGTCAAATATCGAGCCATTCCGCTGGTGGCGAGAGAATTTCCCACGCCCTGATCACAGCCGGGGGCTCATGCCCGGAGCCAGCGGAAAAGGCAAGGAGAGCCGCCTCGTCAGCGGCAAGATGGTCGAGCAATGCTCCCAAAAAGCCCGGATCTTGCGCTGCTGCCCGCAAATTCTCGCGGCGAAGTCCCGATAAAGCCAAAAATCGTTCGAGCCGTGCCGGGTCGCCCGCGAAAAAGCCCAAAACCTCGCTAGCTATCAATTCGGCCTCGACTCGCGTAATTGTCTGAGTTTTGGCGGGCGGCGGCCGGAAATGCGGCATGGCGTTAATTGCCCTTTTTGTCTTTTGCCTGCTCATCCGAGCCGCCCTGCTGATACTTTTGCGCCGGACGGAAGCCTCACCAGAGCGATGATAAGAATGCGGAAATCCATCCTAATTGTCGAAGACAATGAGCTCAATATGAAATTGTTTAACGATCTTTTGGAAGCGCATGGCTATAAGACTTTGCAGACCCGCAACGGGAAGCAGGCGCTTGAGCTGACGCGCCTGCACAGACCCGATCTCATTTTAATGGATATCCAGCTGCCCGAAGTTTCCGGGCTGCAGGTTACGCAATGGATAAAGGAAGATAAGGAGCTCAGTCACATTCCCGTCATTGCGATTACCGCTTTTGCGATGAAAGGGGACGAGGAAAAAATCCGGCGGGGAGGATGCGAAGCCTATCTGTCAAAACCAATCTCAATCCTAAAATTCCTCGAAACGGTGCGCACGTATCTCAATGAAGCTTGAACAAGTGACTAAATCGTTCCAATAAGCTGGCGTTTACATAGCCGCGCTATTCGCTCGAGTGCTGATTATCCAGTGGCCGCCGGTTTGCCTGACCCAATCAAGCGGCGCCCCCAAATCTGCCGGGCTTTTAATCTTGGCCGAGGTAGCCCCTAGATGATCGTTTTCCTGGTTTCCCTTTGCAACACCCTGTTCGGTTTTGCTGTCGGGCTCATCATCGCGAAATATCTCGGGCCAGAGGAATTTGGCCGCTTTGCGCTTGCTTATGCGACGGCGATCTTCGTGCAGACGGGGTTCTTCGATTGGATACGGCTCGGCGCCGCGCGTTTTTACTCCGAGCGGATAAGAAGCGAAGAGCCAGCCGTCCGGGCGACGCTCGATTTTGGCTTTGCCGTCATCGCCGTCTGCCTTGCTGCCGGGTCAGGCCTTTTGTTCCTCAGCGGCATCGAATTCGCTCTGTCTTATGGCCTTATTGCCTTGGCGCTCGGCGCTGCTCTCGCCAATGGCCTTTTCGATTATCACACCGCCCTTGTCCGCGCCCGCTTCGACGATCTGCTTCTTACCAGGCTTCTGCTCGTCAAAAATATTGCCTCCTTCGTTCTCATGGGCTCGGGAGCCTTGTTTGGCTCGGCAAAACTGACCCTAATTGGTGCGATCCTTAGCCTCGGCGCCTCTGTTATCACCGCCCGTGCGGCCTTGCGCGATCCGGCCTCGAACCCTGGCCTTGCGCGCTTTGCGATCGCCAAGTCGCTCATGTATTACAGCCTGCCGATCGTCGGCGCCAATCTCCTTTATCTTGCCATTCCGCTTGCCAACCGCTCGATTCTTGCGATTGTCGAAGGCTTTCCGGAGACTGGCCAGTTTTCCCTTGCCTATGATTTTGGAGTCAAGGCGATCCAGGCGATCGGGTCAACACTCGATATTGTTTTGTTTCAACTCGCCGTTGCGGTGCATGAATTGCATGGGGCCGCACAAGCACGGCGCCAAATCGGACGCAATTTAACGATTGTCATTGCCATGGTTTTGCCTGCCTGCACGGGCCTTTGGCTTACCTTGCCCTCCATCGAACATCTGGCCGTCCCCGAGGCCTACCGGGGCCACTTCGATACCCTGCTGCCATTGATGATGACGGGCCTTTTCTGTCTGGCGATCATTCAGTATGGCATTAATCCGATTTTCCAAATCGAGAAAAAAACCTTGCCCTTGATCGTGGCGGCTCTGGCTGCCTGCGCTGCCGATTCGCTGCTGCTTCTCGCGCTGCCTCTCGATAGCGGCGCATCGCGTCTTGCCGCCGCGCAGTCTGGAGCGATGCTTCTTGCGCTTCTTGTGCTCATGGCTTTCGCGAGCCGGGCGTGGCGGCACTGGCCGCGCGTCCGCGATCTAGCGGTCGTCCTTCTCGGCAATGCCATCATGTCCGCAATCCTTTTGCCTATGCGCGAGCGCGAGCCGGGCCTTGCAACAGGCTCGCTTCAGATCGTGGCTGGAGCCGCCGTTTACGCCTTCGTCGTCCTTGGCTTGGACCTTGCCGGCTTGCAAGGCCTTGCGGTTGCGCGCCTGCGCGTTGCCGTTTCCCGGTTAAAGACCTTGCCGCCCTTGCGCGATCTCTAACGCGCTTTCCTCTCGGCCGGACTCGGCCGGCGATAAGAAATCGCGCCAAATCAGTAAGCCGGAGCGAATTCTAGTCGCAATGTTTTGCCGGCTTTGGCGGAATCCGCTCTAAGCACGCCGCATCATTAGTGTTGCCCAGCCCTCGATAGAGGTCCGGCGGACCAAGAAAATGGAGTGACTCCGGTAGGCGGAAATCACCGAAGGGCAATCGCGGGCGATAAGACCCGAAAGAATGATATTGGCGCGAGGCGAGGCGAGCCGGGCGATCTCAGGCGCAAGCTCAATCAGCGGCCGCGCAAGGATATTGGCCATGATCAAGTCATAAGGCGCCTTTTGCCGCAACAACGGATGAGCAGCGCCCTTTGCGCGAACCGCGCGCACATAATTGCCAACATCGTTCCGCCCCGCATTCAAGCGGGCGGCCGTGACGCAAACCGGATCGATATCCGCGGCATATACGCCTCGCCGGAACGATTTCGCGGCGGCTATGGCGAGTATCCCGGAACCGGTGCCGAGGTCGAGAATGGCGTTTGGACGGCGCTTGCCCGCGAGCTGGCCGAGCATCAGGACGCAGCCTTGGGTTGAGCCATGGTGGCCGGTGCCGAAAGCGAACGCGGCCTCGATCTCGATCGCAATGGTGCCGGCCATCGCCGCGCCGCGCTCATGCCTGCCATGAATGACGAAACGGCCCGCGCGAACGGGCTTAAGCCCCGCGAACGAGCTCTTGACCCAATCTTGGGCTTCGATGCGGCCGAAAATTGCTTTACGTGCCGCGGCCTCGCCAGCCACGATTGCAACGAGCGTGCGGACCTTTGTTTCATCCGGAGGCGCGCCGAAATAGGCTTCCGCAATCCACGCAGCCGTGCCTTGCGAGGCTGCGCAAGGCTTCTCTTCGAAGGCCGAGGCAGCCGTCGTTGCAGGATCAAACGACTCAACGATAATATCGGCGATGCTTCGCGCCTTCGCCTCTTCGCAGCTAAGGCGCATGAGGAAAATGGCATCGTTCGGCGGCAGGCCCTCAAGCATGACGGGCGTTCTCAGCTGCGGCGAACGGCGCTTCTGGCTAGGCAACGCCGAAAGTTCGCCTGATCACGGATGGGGCTTTAAGCCCCGGGGAGAACGAAGCATGGACTATCGCAAACAATTCATGATCGAACCGGGCAAAAAGCTCAAGCTCAAACATCGCGACTCGGCCTTCAAGGGCAGCCAAGAAACCCGCGAGCAGGCGGAAGCGGAATTGGAACGCTACCGGCAGAAGCTCGCCCATCAGCAGAGCCTCATGTATGCGGAAAAAAAGCACGCCTTGCTGATCGTGCTGCAGGCTCTCGATGCCGGCGGCAAGGATGGGACGGTCAATCATGTTTTTTCGGCGCTCAATCCGCAAGGGGCTTCGGTGACCGGATTTAAGCAGCCGACTTCGCTCGAGCTTGCGCATGATTTCCTTTGGCGCGTGCATCCCCATGCCCCGCCAAAAGGCTGGGTGGAAATATTCAACCGCTCGCACTATGAGGATGTGCTCGCCACGCGCGTTCATAAGCTGATCAGCAAAGCGGTCTGGACTGCGCGTTACGCCCGGATCCGGGATTTCGAATTGGGACTCTATGAGAGCGGCACAACAATCTTGAAGTTTTTCTTGCACATCAGCAAAGAGGAGCAGCTTGCCCGTTTTGAGCGCAGGCTCGAAGATCCGGCCCGCAACTGGAAGATCAGCGACTCCGATTATTCGGAACGCGAGCTGTGGGATGATTATGTCGATGCCTATGAGGACGCTCTAAGCGCGACGAGCACAAGCCACGCGCCATGGTT
>JAFMSB010000142.1 GCA_017353815.1 Methylocapsa sp.
CAAGGAGCAATCCTACGCCCGAGGCGCGGCGAGGTTCCGGCAGCCGTCGGCCCCAACCGCCCGGGGCTTTTTTCATGCTGGCATTCCCATGCTTGGGAACGGGGCCAGAAAATTGCGCCGGTAGGCTACAAACTCCAAAGATAACAAAACTGATTGGAGGCACCGGCTTACTCAGCCGGCGCCCGTCCTCGCGTTGCTCAGCGCGATCCTGCCGCAGAGAAATTGCGCCCGCCGTTCCGCGCAGCGCCGGCGCAAGGCATAAACTGCCTCCCTCCTCTGGCTCGCCCTTTTCCGTGAAATCCGGCCTATGCGGCTTCTTGCAGCGCTTTCTCGGTCTGCCGGTAGCCTTCGCTCGCGCGCTGTTCGATCGTCTCGGGCGAAAAATCGCTGCCGCCGAAGCACTCCACCTGCTCCGGGCGCGTGATCGAGACGACACAGGGAACGCGCACGTAGTGGCGTTTTGCGACGGCCTGATAAGCCGGGTGGTTTTTGAGCGGGTTCCCTTCCGGAAGAGTTTCGAGCGCTTCCATCAATGCGGCCACCTCGTCGACACGATGCAGCATTTTTAAGTCCTCAAGTGTCCGGTTGGCGAATTGCAAGTTTTGCGTGCGCACCTGGACCTCCAACAAATTGCCGGGGACCGGCGCCTTATTGGGAAACAGATTGACGACATAGATCGTCCGGTATGCGCCGGACGATGTGTCGAGCCTGTCGAGCACTGCGCCAAGCGGCGTGTTGTCGAACAGCCCTCCGTCCCAATAACTCTTGCCTCCGATGACCGTCATTGGAAAGGACGGCGGCAGGCTGGCGCTTGCGACGATATGATCGAGCGAGAGCCCGCGATCGCCGCTATAAAAATATTCGATCTGACCGGCCTCGATGTCGGTTGCGCTGACGAGAAGCCCGGGCGGCGCCGATGGGTCCGCCAGGGCATCGAGATCGACCAGTTGCGATAGCGTCGCGCGCAACGGTTCGGTCAGGTAAAAATTGGTCCATGTTGGCCACGCGTAATAATCCAGCCGCGGCATGAAGAAGCTCGGATTTCCGAATAGAGAAGCATAGGGCCGCAGCGGCGGGACGAGAAAAGGCCCGGCAATGGCAACCCTTTGCCAAAAAGCCTCCAGAGCCTCGAGCGGCTTCATGCCTTTTGCAGGCCTTGCGAGAAGCACGGACGTGATTGCCCCGATTGACACGCCCGCGATTATGCCGGGAGCAAAACCGCCATCCCTATAGAGCCGCCGCGCCGCCCCAAGCTCATAGGCGCCAAGCGCGCCGCCTCCCTGCAAGACCAAAGCCGTGCGTGCCGGGTATGGCATGTCAACCTCCGCGCTCTCTCGCAACGCACCAAAATTATCGCGGCGGCGCAACAAAAGCAAGGCCGCCGCCATGAGCCGAACGCATTTGCGGGAGGATTTTGCTTGCGTTTTAAGAAAAGCCGGGCAAGCTGGGGAAAAGCCGCAAAAAGATTTTGATGCCTATTTTATCGCGCCGCATGATGTCCTTAGCCGTTGGCGCCAACCATTGAACTTGTCGCTTGGATTGAACTACCCGCTTGGAAAAAAGAGTATTTACGATCGCGCCTGGCGCGCCGTTTCTCGCAACCTTTGCTCGAGCGCTTGCCGGGGGCCGGATCGTCGAAGGCTACTCCGCTAAGCTTGGCCCGCTCGCGTTTTCGGATGCAACAATCTACGTGCCGACACGGCGCGCCGCGCGCGTTTTGGCGGGCGAGCTCGCCCAAGCGCTGGGCTGCCCGGCGATTCTGCCCCGGATCTTGCCCCTGGGCTCCCTCGAAGAGGCCGACGACGGCTTTTTTGCCGGCGCCGAGGGGCCGGAAAGCGCGATTGAGGCGGGCGTTCCCGAAGCCGCCAACGAGATTTTCAGGCGGATGCAGCTCGCGGAGCTGATCCTCAAATGGGCGCGCGCCTTAAATCATGCCATCGTCTCGGTCGATGAAAATGGAAGGTATAAAAGCGGCCCCCCCGAATCGCCGCTGGTCGCAGCGGCCTTTGCCGATGCCTGGCATTTGTCGGGCGAGCTTGCCCGCCTCATCGATGAGCTGATCATCGGAGATATAGCCTGGAAGAAGCTCGATCCCCTCGTGCTCTCCGAATTCGACGATTATTGGCGGATCACGCTCGATTTTCTCAATATCGCGATCAACGAGTGGCCGAAGATTCTCGACAGGTATGGGCTGGTTGATCGAGCGCGCCGCCAAGTTGCGCTCATTGCTTCGCAATGCCGCCGCCTCCGGCAAGGCTCCTTCCCCGGCCCGGTCATCGCCGCGGGTTCGACAGGCACCAATCGCGCGACCGCGCGTCTGCTCGCGGCTATCGTCGAACATCCACAAGGTGCGGTCGTTCTTCCGGGTCTCGATCTTAATCTCAGTCCTCGCGCCTGGGCGATGGTTTCGGGCGGGAGCTCGCAAGAGGGCGGGATGACCTTCACCCATCCGCAATCGGCGCTGGCGCGGCTCCTCGCGGATCTCGCCGTTGCGCGTGAGCAGGTGGCTTGCCTCGGCATAGAGACAAAAGACCTCGCAGCAAGGAGCATATTCGTTTCGCAAGCCCTGAGCCCGGCGGAATCGACGGACGACTGGCGCCTCTATCGCAATGCTACGGATCCGGCTGATATAGACGCGGCCCTGGCGGGGGTGAGCGTCATCGAGGCCGCGGACGAGCGCGAGGAGGCGCTGGCGCTTGCCACCGCCATGCGCGAAGTGTTGGAAACCCCTCGCGAAACGGCGGCGCTCATCACCGCGGATCGCAAGCTTGCGCGCCGGGTTCACGCCGAGCTCAAGCGCTGGGGAATAGATGCCGCAGACACGGCCGGCGAGCCATTGAGCGCGCGCCTTCCCGGCTCTCTCGCATTGCTTTTGCTCGATTGCGCCACAAACAAAATGGCGGCAGGCGGACTTACCGCGCTTTTCGCCCATCCTTTGTTCCGGCTTGGCTATGCGCGTGAAGAAATCGCGGGCCTCGGCACGCTCGCCGAGATAGGTCTATTGCGCTCGTCTTGCGCCGCGGGACCGCTCGCCCAGCGCTTTGGCGGTGATTGGCCCGCCCTGATCGCCGCCGCGAAACACGAGCTGGAAGATCGCTACGCGCATGAAGCCAAAAAGCGCATTTCCGCCGAAGAGTGGACGAGACTCGATGCGCTCATGGCCCGGCTCGGCAGTCTGCTCGCGCCGCTCATGACTATGAGTGAAGGCGCAACTCTCCCCCAATGGGTGGCCGCGCACAGCGCCGCGATAGAAAAAGCAACCGCTTCCGGGGAAGACGATATTGACCCCGAAGACCAGCAGACCCTAGACGACCTCTTCGAGGCGCTATCGCAGAACGCTCCCCAAGAACTCACGCTGAACATCGAATCTTATGGGCAATTTTTTGCAAGGCTCGCGCAAGAGGCGGTCATCCGGGATGCTGGTCAGGCGGCGCATCCCCGGATTCAGATCCTTGGGTTGCTCGAGGCGCGCCTGATCGATGCCGATGTCGTGCTGCTCGGCGCCCTCGAAGAGGCCATCTGGCCGCCGAATGCCCGCAGCGATGCTTTTCTCAACCGGCCGATGCGCGAAGCGCTGGGCCTCACGCCCCCCGAAAGAAGACTCGGGCAAACGGCCCATGATTTCACCCAGGCGATGGGCAAGCGCAAAGTCATCCTGAGCCGTGCCCGCAAACGCGATGGCACGCCCGCGGTGCCATCGCGCTTCCTTCAACGCATGGCGGCACTTGGCGGCAAAGAATGGCAGGCATGCCGCGCGAGCGGGGATTTTTACTGCGCGCTTGCGCGGGAAATCGACCGGCCTGCACGAGAAGCGGCGCGGTGCGAGCGGCCGCAGCCGAAACCGGCCTTGGGAATGCGTCCCAAAAAGCTCAGCGTCACGGAGATCGAAACACTGCGCCGCGATCCTTATGCAATTTATGCCGCAAAGATTCTAAGGCTCAAGGAGTTCGATCCCCTCGGCGGCTCTTTTGGAGCAGCCGAAAGGGGAACCGCGATTCATGCGGCTCTCGCCCGTTTTGTGGAAAGGCACCCGAGCGGCCCCCTTCCCCTGGGCGCGCAGGATGAGCTTCGCGCTCTTCTGCGCGAGGCACTCGGCGCGCAGTTGCTTGATCCTGCTTTCGCAGCGCTCGGCTGGCCGCGTGCGGACGAGATGATTGCAAACTATCTCGGTTTCGAAGCCAAGCGCCGGGAAAGGATCGCGCGGATCGAGGTTGAAAAAAGCGGCGAGCTCGAAATTGAGCTCGCCGATGGTTCACGATTCCACCTTAAGGCGCGCGCCGACCGCATCGAATGGAATTCGGACGGGTCGGTGACCCTCGTCGACTACAAGACCGGCGGAGTCCCTAAAGCCGAAGAGATAAGCAAAGGCTTTGCGCCGCAGCTGACCTTGGAAGCGGCCATGGCCAAGCGCGGCGCGTTTGGTCCTGGCGCGGTATCCGAAACGATAAAAGCTTCCTACCTGAAGCTCGGCGGAGCGGATGGCGGCAAAGAGACTCCGGCCGATGCGGGCCTTGCGGAGGAGCATTATCGCGGCCTCATCGATCTGCTCAATCAGTTCCGCGACGAGGCAACAGCCTACCCGCCGCGGCCGTATCCAAAGTTCGCCAAGCGCTACAGTGCTTACGAGCATCTTGCGCGCGTGAAAGAGTGGTCGCGTGGCAGCGAGGAAGAGGCCAGCGGCTAATGGCATTCTCGAATATCCCCCCCTCGGCTCTTGCCAAGCAGCATGAGGCGTCAAATCCCGGCCAATCGGTATGGGTCTCGGCGAATGCCGGTTCCGGCAAAACGCATGTGCTGGCGAGCCGTGTCATCTGGCTGCTTCTAAAGGGTGTCGCGCCGGCGAAAATCCTCTGCCTGACATTTACGAAGGCCGCCGCGGCGAATATGGCGGCGCGAGTCTTCGATACGCTCGCACGATGGACGCAGCATTCGGACGAAGAGCTTGCCGCAGAAATCACCCGCATCGGGGCGCCCGTGCCCGCGGGTGCGGAACTCGCCGAAGCGCGCAAGCTGTTTGCCCGCGCCGTCGAGACTCCCGGCGGTCTCAAAATCCAAACGATTCACGCGTTCTGCGAGCGGCTCCTCCATTCGTTTCCCTTCGAAGCCAATGTCCCTTCCCGTTTCGAAGTGCCGGACGAGCTTGCTCAGCAGGACCTTCTCCAGCGCGCACGGCGTCGCGTTCTTGCTGAGGCAAACACGGATATGGGCATGCTCGGCGCCGCGCTCCGATGCCTCGCCGTTGAATGCAGGCGCAATGACCACGAATTCGAGAATCTGATAAACGAGGCGCTGAGGCACGATGAGATCGTTGGGACGCATGCAGGCGACGATCTGGCAGACAGACTGCGCCGCGCCCTTGGCCTCAGAGAAAACCGTGACGTCCGCGC
>JAFMSB010000143.1 GCA_017353815.1 Methylocapsa sp.
TGGGCGGTACCTGCAGAGCTGCGGAAAGGCGAAAGGGTCAGGCGGCAAGCGCCTGGTCCGGCGGCTGCAATTCACAGCCAAGGCTCATGGCGACCGCCGGGTGAGTAACATGCCCGCGATGCACATTGAGCCCGGCGCGAAGGGCAGGATTCGATGTGAGAGCGCGGAGTCCTCCGCCCGCCAAGGCAAGCCCATAGGGAAGGAGCGCATGGTTGAGCGCGTAAGACGAGGTCACCGGCACTGCACCGGGCATATTGGCAACGCAATAGTGCACGATGCCGTTCTTGATGAAGACCGGGCTCGAATGGGTGGTTGCGCGCGAGGTCGCGAAACAGCCGCCCTGATCGATTGAAACATCGACGAGAACCGCGCCCGGCCTCATCGAGCTCAACATGCTCTCGGTCACGAGCTGGGGTGCTGCGGCGCCGGGGATCAACACGGCGCCGATCACCACTTCCGCTGAGAAAACGGCCTCCTCGATCGCCGCCGCCGAAGCGTATCGCGTTCTTGCCCGCCCTTGGAAAAGCTCGTCGAGCCGGCGCAGCCGTGGTAGCGAACGGTCTAGGACCGTCACATCGGCGCCGAGGCCTGCGGCCATCCGGGCGGCCTGTGTGCCGGCGACACCGCCGCCAAGCACCGCGACCCGCGCCGGCGCAACGCCGGGGACGCCCCCAATCAACACCCCGCAACCGCCGCTGTGGCGGTGCAGAGCCATTGCTGCCGCCTCGATGGCAAGCCGCCCGGCCACCTCGCTCATCGGCGCAAGCAGCGGCAATTCGCGGCCATCCGGGCCGGTCACGGTCTCATAGGCAACGGCGGTACAGCCCGACTTGAGCAGGCCCTTTGTGAGCTCCCTATTGGCCGCCAAATGCAAATAGGCGAAAAGAATTTGGCCTTCGCGCAGCTTTTTCCACTCATCCTCTTGCGGCTCCTTGACCTTAATTATTATCTCGGAATTGGCGAAGATTTCGTCCGCCGTGCCGGCGATCGACGCCCCGGCCGCGCGATAGTCCTTGTCGGCGGCATTAATGCCAGCGCCCGCGCCGCTCTCGACAACAATCTCGTGGCCGGCGGCGGCAAATTCCCGCACGGAGGCGGGGATCAATCCAACCCTAAATTCGTGACTCTTTATTTCCTTGGGGATGCCAATTCGCATTCGAATTCCAATTCATTCTTGTTGTAAGTCTTTGCGCCCCGTTTAGGCATCTGCGGGGGATGTGGTAGCATCCGGCTGGGAATGCAATTGCCCAGGCGGGACATTCTTTCGCTTGCGGTTGAGGCGAGCTTGCCGGGGGAGTTTAGAAGAGGAGGTCGCGCGTTGGTCGCAGCAGCGGAAGGTCAGCAGCTCGCTTTGAACAAGGGGGAGGCGCCGCCAAGACGCCGCGCCGGTAAACTGGCCGCGCCGGAAGATGCTCTCGCGTCAGGCGACGGAGAAGCAGCTCAACCGAGCGCTAGAATTGCCCTTCCGGGCGCTTCTGGCCGGCCCGCAGCGCGGGCGGATATGCGCGAAACGGCTGCTGGGCCCTCGGCCGAACTTGCGCGGTCCCCCCGGCGATTCGTCAACCGGGAGCTTTCCTGGCTCGAATTCAACCGCCGCGTTTTGCAGGAGGCCTCAAACCGCAACCATCCCCTGCTCGAGCAGCTGCGATTCTTGTCTATTTCGGCCGACAATCTCGACGAATTCTTCATGGTGCGGGTCGCGGGCCTTCGCGGGCAAATGCGCGCCGGGATTGAGGCGCCCTCGGAGGATGGGCTTTCGGCCCAGGAGCAGCTTGGGAAAATCCGCGAGCGCGTGAGCCTTTTGGCCGCGGAGCAGCAGAGGCGCTGGCGCGAGCTGCGGAGCGAGCTGAAGGCCGCAGGAGTCGCCATTCTCGACCCGCCCGATCTCAGCGAGGCCGAGGCGGAATGGCTGCGTCAGCACTTCTTCACCCATGTGTTTCCGGTATTGACGCCGCTCGCCGTCGATCCGGCGCATCCTTTCCCTTTCATCCCCAATCTTGGCTTTTCGATTGCGCTCGATTTGTTTGGGCCGAACGACCTCAAGAGCCGCACTGCCCTGATCCGCCTTCCGGCAAAAATCGAGCGCTTCGTCCGGCTTCCCCCGCTTCCTGGCGAGGATGGCATGCGCTTTGTTGCCCTCGAAACATTGATCGGAATGTTCACCCAAAGCCTGTTCCCCGGCTACCAGGTGCGCGGCAGGGGACTGTTCCGGATCATCCGCGATAGCGATCTCGAGGTGGAGGAGGAGGCCGAGGATCTCGTGTTGTTATTTGAAACCGCGCTGAAACGCCGCCGCCGCGGTTCCGTGATCCGGCTTGAGGCCGACAGCCTCATGCCGGAGGAACTTCGCAATTTCGTTGCCGAGGAGCTCGATGCCGCGAGTGACGAGACTTATGTCCTCGACGGAATGCTCGCCCTCAACGAGCTCTCCGAACTCGTCAACCTCGACCGGCCGGATCTCAAGTTTAAGCCGTATAACCCGCGCTTTCCCGAGCGCGTCCGGGAAAATGGCGGCGATTGCTTTTTAGCGATCAAACAGAAGGACCTCGTCGTCCATCATCCTTACGAATCCTTCGACGTCGTTGTCCAGTTTCTCAATCAGGCGGCAGCCGATCCAAATGTGGTCGCAATCAAGCAAACGCTTTACCGCACCTCGTCCGACAGCCCTATCGTGCGCGCTCTTATCGACGCCGCGGAGGCCGGAAAGTCGGTGACCGCGCTCGTCGAACTCAAGGCGCGTTTTGATGAGGCCGCAAACATCCGCTGGGCGCGCGACCTCGAGCGCGCGGGCGCCCAAGTGGTGTTCGGATTTATCGAGCTCAAGACGCACGCCAAACTTTCGTTGATCGTGCGCCGCGAGGCGGGCTCGCTCGTCACCTACTGCCATGTGGGGACCGGGAACTACCATCCGGTTACGGCGAAGATTTACACGGACATTTCGCTCTTTACTGCAGATCCGGTGATTGGCAGAGATGTCGCGCGCATCTTCAATTACATCACCGGCTATGCCGAGCCGGCCGGCCTCGAACGGATGGCGGTTTCGCCGATCTCCCTCAAAAGGCGGCTGCTAAGCCACATAGCCGAGGAAACGGCCTTCGCCAAAGCAGGCAAGCCCGCCACGATCTGGGCAAAATGCAATGCTCTCGTCGACCCGGAGATCATCGACGCGCTCTATGAGGCGAGCTGCGCCGGGGTAAACATCGATCTGATCGTGCGCGGCATCTGTTGCCTCAAACCGGGCGTCGAAGGCCTTTCGGAAAACATAAGAGTCAAGTCAATCGTTGGCCGGTTTCTCGAACACGCGCGAGTCTATTGCTTTGGCAATGGGCGCGAGCTCCCTCACCCGAAAGCCCATGTCTATATTTCCTCGGCCGACCTTATGCCGCGCAACCTCGATCGCCGCGTCGAAGTGCTGCTCCCGGTTCTTAATCCGACCGTGCATGAGCAGGTGATCGGGCAAATCATGGTTGCGAATCTGCTCGACAATCAACAGACCTATCAGGTCTTGCCCGATGGATCGAGCACGCGCATTTCGCCCGCCGGCCAGGAAGAGCCCTTTAATGCGCACTGTTATTTCATGACGAATCCGAGCCTTTCAGGGCGCGGCAAATCTCTTAAGACATCGAGCCCCAAGGTCCTCCTCAAACGGCTCGGCGGGCATCAAGCGCTCGTTGGCTGATGGTTGTGGCGAAGCTTGGCCCGGCTCATGCAGAAAGCTAGTCCCGTCGCCATCGTGGATGTTGGCTCGAATTCCGTTCGCCTCGTCGTTTATGATTGTTTGAGCCGCTCCCCGCGGCCGGTCTTCAATGAAAAGTCACTCTGCGGGCTTGGAGCCGGTGTCGCGACGACAGGCTTGCTCGCAAAAGACGGGGTCGAAAAAGCTCTCGCCGCTTTGCGGCGGTTCCGGGTTCTAACCGGCGTTTTGGGTGTGGGGGGGATGCATGTGCTGGCAACCGCCGCAGCCCGGGAAGCAAAAAACGGGGGCGAGTTTCTGGCTGCGGCCGCGCAAGCGATTGGCAGGAAGGTCGAGCTTCTATCGGGGGAGCGGGAGGCAAGACTTGCCGCTCTCGGCGTCATTTGCGGGATTTCGCATCCCGACGGCGTGGTTGGCGACCTCGGCGGCGGCTCGCTCGAATTGACGGATGTCAGGGGAGCCCATGCGGGCAAGGGTTTGAGCCTTCCCCTCGGCGGCCTGACGCTCATGGATGCGTCTGGCCGTTCCCCGCGCGCCGCGGCCAAGATCGTCCGGGAGACCCTGGCAGAGGCAAGGGTTGCCGAGAGTCTCGCGGGGCGCACCATCTATGCCGTCGGGGGAACATGGCGCGCGCTCGCGAAGCTCCATATGAGCCAGCGCAATTATCCGCTTGCCGTGGCTCATGGCTACAGGATCCCCGCCTCCGAAGCTGCCGTTTTCGCAGAGCTCGTCGAGCGGGCAAATGCGGACACATTGGTCTCGATCGCTGCCGTGAGCCTGGCGCGGCGGCCGTTTCTCGCTTATGGCGCGATCGTCCTTGACGAAATCATACGCCGGGCGCGGCCGCGGGAAGTCATGTTCTCGGCAACCGGCATGCGCGAGGGTTTCCTTTACGACATGCTCGATGGGGAGCAGCGCTGCCAAGATCCTTTGCTGCTCGCCGCGGCTGAGCTCAACCGGCTCTTCGCCCGCGCCCCCGGTCATGCCGAAGAGCTTGGCCATTGGACGGACGGGCTCATGAGCTGCCTGTCGGATGAGGAGTCTCCCGAAGAGCGCCGGCTGCGTCATGCCGCCTGCTTTCTGGCCGATGTCAGTTGGCGCGCCCATCCAAGCCAGCGCCACGAGGAAAGCATGAATATCGTGGAAAATGCGGCCTTTCTCGGCATCGATCATCCGGGCCGCTCGTTCCTCTCCCTCGTTGCGTCCTATCGTTATCTCGGGATCGATGCCGATGTGAGCCCGCAGATTAGGGCTCTCGTATCCCCGCGCATGCTGGAGCAGGCCCGCATTCTCGCCGCCGCCGCGCGCACCGCCTTCGTCATTTCTGGAGCGATGCCAGGTGTGCTCCGGCTGGCGAAGATTCACTGCACCAAAAACCGCGTTGTCGTGACGCTGCCGCGAAAATTCGCCGACCTCTCGACGGACAAACTGCGCAATCGCCTCGCCCAACTCGGCCGCCTCATCCGGCGCTCTCCAGAGGTTGCGATCTCCGATTAGCGCTGCTCCGGGAGGCCTGCGTCTCGCACTGCAGAGATCTGGCAGAAAACCACGCAATGCTATCAAAGAAGTGGATTTCTGGCCGGGGGGTCAATATTGTTGGGGCAGAAGCAAGCTCCCGCTCGCGCCTCGGCGGCATATCGGAAGAGGGCTTGCGGGGTTGGCGCGATGCTCACGAAAAAAGGCAAAT
>JAFMSB010000426.1 GCA_017353815.1 Methylocapsa sp.
CAATTCCTTTCGCCGTGCCGTCCTCGACCCGATGATGCGGCTCTAAAGCGAGGCGAGCATATCGAGGCCAAAAATGCGGCCGCCAGATCAGGCGGCCTTTCTCCAGATTGCTTCCTTGCCATGAATTTTTGACCTGTTGCAGCCGGTGCAAACCGCTGCCAGATTTTGCGTGGCATGGCTGCGTCAGGCACCGGTCCCCAGAAAGAACCCGCCCCTCACAAAATACAAGGAAAAGCGTGAAACAAGAGCGGCCTTACCACCGCATGAGCGCGCTGCCCCATGTCATACCCGCGCCAATCGCCATCATTGCAATGAGGTCGCCCGGCTTGAGGCGGCCCGAGCGGTTGATCTCGTCGAGGGAGACAGGCAGGGATGCGCTCGATGTGTTCCCATAGCGCGCGAGATTCATCCAGCATTTTTCGAGGGGAATCCCAAGCCGCTCTAACACCTTTTCGACGATCCGGGCGTTTGCTTGATGCGGCACGATATGGTCGATATCGGCGGCGCAGAGCCCGTTGGCATTAAGCGCCTCGAGCACCGACTCGGGCAGCACGCGCACCGCGAATTTGTAAATCGCGCGGCCGTTCATCGCGATCTTATGCATGTTTCTTGCAAGCATTTCCTCGCTTGGCGGAAATCGGCTTCCGCCGCCCGGAATCGACAAAATGCCGGCGGCGCGCCCGTCCGAATGTAGATGCGCCGATAACAGGCCGCGCGCAGGCGCGCGCGCCGGGCCAACGACCATTGCGCCCGCCGCATCGCCAAAGAGCACGCATGTGCTGCGGTCACTCCAATTAACCAGCCGGCTCAAAAGCTCGGCCCCGATCACGAGCACGCGCTGCGCGCGGCCGGTCCTTATGAATTGATCGGCAATCGCAAGGCCGTAGAGCGAGCCCGCGCAGGCCGCGGATATGTCGAAGGCGAAGGCGCGCATTGCGCCGAGCTTTGCCTGAATAATCGCCGCGCACGAGGGAAGCGGCATATCGGCCGAGATCGTGCCGGCGATTATAATGTCGAGATCCAACGCGCTCGTTGCGGCCATCGCGAGGGCATGGCGCGCCGCGACGACTGCCATGTCCGAGGTCGCTTCCCCTTCGGCAGCAATGCGGCGCTCTTTGATGCCGGTCCGCTCCCAGATCCAGGCGTCGGTCGTGGCGACCATTTGCTCGAGATCGCGATTGGTCAGAATCTGCTTCGGCGCATAAGACCCGGTGCCCAATATTTGGGATTGTATCAACGATCGCTCCCCGAACGAACCTCAGCCAGCGCTGCCGGAATTTGGATATGCCGAAACTGCGCCTTTCGCCAGGGCAGAGAGCCGCCGCCCAACAAGAAACCGGGGCAAATCTTTGGACGGGCGCGGAATCCCCATCGGGATACAGACGCTGCCACGAAAAACCGCTATGGCCGGTGGGGGAGGGATTATGTCCCACGCTTACGGGCAGGTTTCGCAGCGCCGGAACAAAGCGGGCGCATGCTTGACCGGAAATGGGGGCAAACGCTAAAGTGGCCAATTGGGAGCGAACCGTTCTATATAACCAAGGGGCCCGGATGCGCATGTTTTTAGGAATCATAATCGGCATCGTGCTAACGATCGGCGCAGCTTACATCTACGATTCGATCCGCAACACAAGCGGAGGCCAAGAAACCTTCGATCGTCCTGTGGTCAACTGGGACGTGCT
>JAFMSB010000144.1:0-4646 GCA_017353815.1 Methylocapsa sp.
GTAGAGACGATTGCCATGGCGGCCACTCTCTCTTCGCGCTTTCGGACGTGACCGGATCGCCTGCCGTCCATTGCGAGGAATGCGGAATCTTGGGGATCACCGCCTGCACCAGCGAGACGCATTCCTTCTCGTTGCCGGGCTTGACATCTTTGGGATAAAGCCAGCCCGGTACTTGGCTTTCCTTTGCCCGTCTGCGAATTTCATCCGCGCTCAACTTCGTGACATAGCCGCGCTTTGTCGCGTCCCTGCCGCTCGCCCCGTCCGTATCCGCCGTTGTGAACTGGCCTCCGCCGGGGCCGGGACCGCGATGATTGGGGTTCAATTTTGCCAGCTCCTCCCCGGGCAAGAAATGCTCCAGCACCGCCGATTCCGGGGCGCCGCTCCTGAACATCGCTGCCGCCTTTTGCATGCGCTTGGCCACTCCCCGGTCCGGCAAGGCCGGAAATTGCGCCTGCGCGAGGAGAATTCCGGCAAGCGCATAATCGCCGCCGTTCAGCGCCTTTGCGAGCGGCAATTCCCAATCCGGCCGAAAGGATGGTTTCGAGCTCCTCTTTGGGCAGGGGCGCAAAAAAGCCCCTTCTATCCTTTTTGACAAGCGGCACGCCGCCGGGGAAAACCTCTTGCTCATTGAGGCCGGCGCGCAGGCTCTCGTCCCCGGGGGCCCGCCGCGGCCCAAAATTCACGGATGGAAAGTTCGGTCATTGCCTTGCTTTGTCACGCAATATGCTGCCTAAAGCATGGCATAAGCCCATGTTTGCTTCAATCTCCCATCCAGGCGCCCTTCCTACGCCGCCGGGGTGCCGTTCCGTCCGGTCGAACCGCAAGGAGAATGCCGATGCTTTCCCTCATCCTGGCCGCGATCTTTTTTACCGGCATCCACCTTGGCATTGCGGGCACAAGGGTCCGCGATCGCGCGGTGGAGCTCATTGGCCAGAACGCCTTTCGGGCTTTGTTTTCGATCGCTTCGGCCGCGGGCCTGATTTGGCTCATCCTGGCCTATAGCCATGCGCCCTATTTTGCCACCTGGGGTCACCCGCAATGGTGGAAATGGTTTGCGGCCTTACTCATGATACCCGCCTTTGTCTTGGTGGTTCTCGGCCTGCGGGCGCCGAACCCGGCCGCCGTTGGGATGGAGGGGCTTGCCGGGCGCTCGCCCCAAGGAATTGTGCGGGTGACGCGCCATCCGCTGTTGGTCGGCACCGGCTTATGGGCGCTCGTCCATTTGATCGCGAACGGCGATGCGGCCTCCTTCTTCTTTTTTGGTGCCCTTGCGCTCACCGCTTTCGCGGGAACCGTTTCGATCGACGCAAAACGCCGCCGCCTGCTCGGGCCCGCCTGGGAGTCTTTTGCGGCGCAAACCTCGATCGTCCCTTTTGCGGCAATCGCAGCTGGTCGTATATCGTTTGCGCCTTTGGAAATCGCCCCCCGGCGCTGGGCTATTGCTTTTGCCGTCTACCTCCTGTTTCTTTTCGCGCACCCTTATCTTTTTGGCGTCTCGCCTTTTCCGGGCTGAGTAGCGTCCGCGCCGGCTTGCCGCAAAAGGGACCACCAGTGGTCACGACTCGACGTCGAGCGGCTCGGTGCCAGAGGGGCGCCCATCGGCACCAAGCGTGATCTTTGCGATCCTCTGTTCGGCATTATGGAGCAGCGCATTGCAATGCGCCTTTAACGCCTCGCCGCGCGCGTAAATCGCAATCGACTCTTCGAGGCCGACGGTGCCTTTTTCGAGCTTATCCACGATCTGCTCGAGCTCCTTGAGCGCGGTCTCGAAGGACATAGCCGTGACATCCCCGTTTTCATTGCCTTCAGTCAAGCTTGCCTCTTTCCCGGCTCATTACGAATGTCGCAGGCTTGCGCCTGCTTCAGCGTAACTCAAGCGCAAAAGGGACACCTTCGCAACAATCCGCGCCGCGCCCAATTACAGCAATCGCCGCTATCATTCTTCCCTTGCGCTGCAAAATCCCATCCGCGAGGGCAATAAGCCTCGGATTTGGCGTTGCAGTCGGCGAATTTTTTCTCAAAGCCAAAGCAAGCTCGCTCTCGCCGCGATGCGGGAGGAGGGCGCAGGCGGAGATGTAGGCCGCCGCCGTCGACCGGCTCACCCCGGCAATGCAGTGGATCAATAAAGGCGCCGACTGATCCCAGCCGCGCACAAAGGCCAAGAGTTTCTGAATATGAGATTCGGAGGCGAGCTGGTGGCCCGCGGTCGCAACGCAAATGTCGGAGAGCACGAGCGCCAAATGTTTTTCGGCGGCAATTCCCTCTGGTCTCTTTACGGGCGTTCCCCCGTCGATGAGCGTAACGAGGCTTTGCGCGCCGCAAGCGCGCGCGGTTTCGGGCAATTTGGACAGCGGGCACACATGGATGCGCGGCATGAACCCAACCTCCCATTGTGCTCAAGGCTACGAATTCATAGCCCGATTCGGAAAAAGCCGGAATTGCAAGCGGCCATTTTTCGCCGCAAGCCCACATCATTGTGAGAGGCCTCGACCCAAAGCTCTGGCGCAACTTCTTTGCAGCCGGGTAAGCTCGGCGAGAAACCGGCTGGCCGAAACCTCTGGCGGCCAAGGCTCCCAGGCCGTGCCGCCATAGATTTGCTGGAGCGGATCGGAGGAAAGTGCGGCGAAGGGAATACCGAGCGTTTGGCGTACTTCCTTTTGCGCCCAGCCTGCGACAAGAACCGCTTCGCTCGCGGCGGCGAGGCGGTCGGCTTGGCGGTGCGCCTTTTTTTCGGGCACGGTCCACGGCGCCAAGCGGTATCGCATTGCAATTGCCGCCTCCAATCGCCCAGCGAGCGTCCGGTAGGCCTCGCCAAGAAACGGTTTTACCGGCGCAATGCAATCAAAGCCGAGCAGGCCCTCGTCCGCATCGTGCAAAAGCTCGCGGAGCGCCGCAGGGGCGTTTGCGTTTGACTTACGGCGCTCCCGGTAGAGAGCAAGCACGAGAAGCGAGTGCTGGGCCACCGAGAGCGGCAAAGACCAGGCGGAATGGCCGCCCCAGCGGTAGGTGCGGGCAAGCCCCAGAGCCAGATCCTCGTCCTCCCAATCGAATGGCGTCGGATTGAGGAGATCGAGCCGCTTGCCGGAAGGAAGCCTGACCCAGGCGCGGCGGATAGTCATTATCTTATGCATGATCTTGTGCATGCGATCTTATGCATGATCTTGTGCATGCGATCTTATGCATGATCTTGTGCATGCGGACGAAGTTTTGATTGCCAAGAAGGGTTTGAGGCGTTTGCGCACGCGGCGCGCTCCTTCTATCAGCTAAGAGTTGGCAATTCTTATCCCCATTTGCGAAAGGCTCCCCTAGGTTTTGGGCGGCAACCGGACATCTTTTCACGCGATTTTTGCGGCGGCTGTGCATTGCAACGCGCGGCATTCTTCGTGCCGGAAGCATTCTACGAGATGATCGTTCACCATGCCGATTGCCTGGCAAAAGGCATAAACGGCGACCGGCCCGCAGAAGGCAAAACCGCGGCTCTTGAGGTCCTTGGCAATGCGCTGGGAAAGGGAGGTCTGGGCCGGGATTTCGCTCATATCGCGAAAACAGTTTTGCACGCTTTTGCCATCGGTAAAATTCCACAGATATTCGGAAAAGCCCTGGGCCTCTTGAATCTTGAGGAAGGCGCGCGCCGAGGCAACCGCGCCTTCGATTTTCGCCCGGTTGCGGATGATGGCCGCGTTTTGCATCAGCGATTCGATCTTCCGGCCATCGTAGCGCGCGATCTTTTCCGGATGGAAACCATCGAAGGCGGCGCGAAAGGCCTCGCGGCGGCGCAAGATTGTGATCCAGGAGAGTCCGGCCTGAAATCCATCGAGGATCAGCTTTTCGTAGAGCGCGCGATCGTTGCGCTCCGGCACGCCCCACTCGTCATCATGATAGGCAAGATAAAGCGGATCCGCGCCCGGCCAGGGGCAGCGGCATTTCCCATCGAGATCACTTTGCGCCATGCGGTTCCCCTGTGGCGGGGGCGCAAATTATGACCGGACAATTCCCGGCTCTTAGCCCCGCGCACAAGGCTTGCGCGTCCTCAAGCCGGTCGAGCCGGATCATCGCCAGACCCTCGCGACCTGAGGTGGAACCGACATGCCCGATTGCCACATCGCCCGCGACAATTGGCGTGCCCTGGGCCGGGGCCTCGCCCTCGAGGCGGATCTTTGCGATGCGCTTGCGCGCCGATTTGCGGAACGCGATGCGGGCAACGACCTCCTGGCCGACATAGCAACCCTTTTTGAAATCGACGCCGTTTAAGAGATCGAGATTTGCCTCGTGCACAAAGGCATCGCCATAGGCGAAATCTGCGCCGCCTTTTGGCACGCCCTGGCCGATCCGGTGCGCCTCATAGGCCGCCTCGGGAGCATTTGCCGCCTGCCGCAATATCTCATGTTTGGCGATGATGCGCAGGCCCATCTCTTGTGTGCGCGAGTCGCGGAAGATCACGCCATCAATGTTCCCTGGCGCCTCGCCCCAAACCGCTGCCACGCCAAAATCGTCCGATTTAACCGCGATCGCAACATTTGCCCGCAGCTTGTGGAGATTGAGTCTTTTGATGAGTTCGCTCGCCTGCTTCCCAAAACAATCGAGGAAATAGCCCGCCGCCTGAGGATGGGGAACAACAAAAAAATCGAACAAAATCTTGCCCTGGG
>JAFMSB010000144.1:4656-5354 GCA_017353815.1 Methylocapsa sp.
AATAGCGAGCACATCGTTGGTGATCAGCCTTTGCAAAAAGGCGGCCGCATCCGGTCCTCTTACCTCAAGGACGCCGCGATCGCTCAGCAAGCAAAGCATTTCTTCCGGTCCTCGACTTTGAGCTTACATCGCCGTAGATAATCGACCGCCGCCCAAGCGCAAGCGATATCCTCGCGAACGGTCCGGAACGTGCCGCAAAGCTTTGATTTGATTTTGAAAGGCGGTATCGCAGCCGGCTCCGGCGGAATCGGCGCCTGCGATATCGGCGTGAGGGGCGGAAAAATCGCCGCCCTCGGCGATCTTGCGCGCGCGAGCGCGGGCGAGGCGATCAACGCCACCGGCCTTCATGTTTTTCCGGGCGTCATCGACACCCATGTCCATTTCCGCGAGCCGGGCCTCACGCATAAGGAGGATTTTGAGACGGGCTCCCGCGCGGCTGTCCTCGGAGGCGTGACCGCGATCTTTGAGATGCCCAACACCGAGCCCCCAACGGCCGGCGCGGAGGCGCTCGCGGACAAGATGGCGCGGGCAAAGGGGCGGATGCATTGCGATTATGCTTTTTGGATTGGGGGCACGGCGGAGAATTGGCGCCACATCCCCGAGCTCGAACGCCTGCCGGGGGGCGCAGGAATAAAAGTTTTTATGGGCTCGTCGACAGGCTGCCTTCTGGTCGCAGAGGACGCGGGGGTCAAAGCCAT
>JAFMSB010000145.1 GCA_017353815.1 Methylocapsa sp.
GGATGCGCCGCTGGTAAAACCCCGCCAGGGTGAAACGGGCGCCGGCGAGATCGGCGGCGATCAATTTGGTTATGAGATAGCCGGAGATAACGAAGAAGATATCGACGCCGACGAATCCGCCCGGAGCGAAAAGGCGGGCATGGTATAAGATGACCGGAACCACGGCGAGCGCGCGGAGGCCTTCGATATCGGCCCGGTAGGCCGGCCGGGCATCGGCAGCTGGCAAAAGGGCGGTCGATTCCGTATTGCGCAACTATCCCTCTGCCGCTGCGGCTCGCCGAAGAGAGCGGCGGCAGAACGGCCGCCGCCTCCACGTCAATGACTCCTCGCCATCCCAAATCTGGCAAAATGATGGCAGCCGCGGCAGCACGCGTCCCCATGGCCGGCGGCCGGGAGGCGGGCTTGGCAGGGGGGAAGAACTCTGCCAGAAGAGTCGTGAGGGGCGCGGGACCGTTCGCACCGGCGAGTTTGTGGCGATAGAATCGAGATAGTGGCGATATAATCATGACAAAGAAGCTGCTGTTCCTGCTCGATACCGATCCGGCGCCAAGCGTCTTTGACACGGTTGTGGGATATGACGGCGGAGCCGACCGTGTCGTCGGCTACGGCGGGGTCACAGCGGAAAATGCCGGGCCGCTTGTCGATGGGACGATTTTCACCCGTGGCCCCAAGGAGAAACAGTACACCGCGATCTTTGTTGGCGGCAGCAGCATGATCGCGGGAGAGGCGGTGTTTGCGGCCGTCAAAAAACGCTTTTTTGCCAACTTTCGCGTTTCCGTCATGCTTGACAGCAATGGCTCGAACACCACGGCGGCGGCGGGCGTCGCCTTGCTTGCCAAAGCCAAGCCGCTAAAGGGCAAAACGGCGGTCGTGCTCGCGGGCACCGGCCCGGTGGGCATGCGCGCGGCGGCTATGTTGCATTCCGAGGGCGCGGAGGTGGCGATAACGTCACGCTCGAAACAGCGCGCCGAGGCGGCGGCCAAAGCCATAAAGGACCGCTTTGGTTTTGCGCCGGTGCCTCTCGAGACACGCGACAATGCGGCGCGCGCGGCGGCGATCAAAGACGCGGACGCCGTTTTCGCGGCTGGCGCCATCGGCGCGCCGCTGCTCAGCGAAAAGGATTGGCAGGACAGCCCGAAAATCGAACTTATGGCTGACTGCAACGCGCAGCCGCCACTCGGCATCGCTGGCATCGAGGCAACCGACAAGGCAAAAGAACGCCACGGCAAAATCGTGATCGGCGCGCTCGGGCTTGGCGGCCTCAAACTCAAATTGCACCGCGCCTGCATCGGCCAGCTGTTCGAAAGCTCCGATCAGCTCCTCGACGCCGAAAATATTTATGCGCAGGCCAAAAGCCTCGCATGACTTGCAGTAACCAGGCTAACCATGACCAAAAGCAGCACCCTCGCGGCCTTTCTCGACGATCTTGCAAGCGAGCGCCCGACGCCTGGGGGCGGCAGCGCAGCCGCCGTTTGCGGCGCAATCGGCGCGGCGCTCGTCTCGATGGTCGCCAATCTGACCATCGGCAAAAAGAACTACGAGGCCGTATGGGGAGACCTCAAGGCGGTGAACGCCAAGGCCGAAGCGCTGCGCACCGAGCTCACGGAGGCCATCCAAGAAGATGTTATGGCATTCGATGGCGTGATGGGCGCCTATGGGCTGCCGCGCGCAACCGATGAGGAGAAGGCCAAGCGCAGCACGGCCATCCAAGCGGCCTTGAAGGAGGCAACGCTTGCGCCACTGCGCGCGGTCAAAGCATGCTTTGAAGTGATACGCCTTTCCGCCGATGCCGCCGAAAAAGGCAATCTCAATGTGATCAGCGACGCAGGCGTCGCGGTCCTTGCGGCCAATGCGGGGCTGCGCAGCGCAGCCCTAAATGTGTTCATCAATGCCAAAGCAATCAAAGACCGCGAGTTCGCCGAAAAGCAACTTTCTGAGGTCAATGAACTCATCGCCCGGGCAGAGGAGACGACGGAACTGGTTTATCAGGCGGTGAGAACGAAAATGGGAGCGTAAGTCCGTGCTCCCATCATGGGGCGTTTATCAAAACGGGTTTGTGTTCATAACGAGCATAATGATTGGTGTTGCCACGTTTTATTTAGTCAAGAACTGGACCTTTCACACCGATCAGATGAAAGCCAAAATCGCTCTGAGAAAGGAAATCAGGTCGTTCGCTGAAAATATTGACAAATCTTGCGGATCAAAAATGTTTGTTTCATTTGACAAGCAAAAGAACTCCTTTCTGATGTCGCCCCGGGGCTTGAAGTTGGGGTGCCTTCCGGCGGGATTTTGGGACGGGCAGAGACAAGATTGGACCTTGACTCGCCGCGGCGCGGGCGCGCTGCGCATCCTGCGGCGCTCTCCGGCGGGTGAAATGCGCGGGACCAAGTTTACTTGGCGTTCGTTGCAATGCTTCAGTTGCTCTGAGATCGGCCTCCGGCTCGTAAATGAAGCCGTCCGGCGCGAAATTCAGTGTGACTCGGCCAAGCTGCTCTGCGGCACCAAGCAGGGCTCAAGATTCCGAGTGAGGGCCAAGTCGAGCCGCGGGAATCGTCCATTGGGTCTTCAAATAATTCGCTTAATTGATTTCCGGCCAAAGAGAATTAGCTCTTAGAACCAGAATATGTTGGCGCCGAACGGCATCAGCCGTGCCGTTTTGCGCAACGCCGATCTGCTTCGTTTTAAGGATGCGATTAACCGGCCGCCAGCTGAGGTGCCGGTTCATATCCGATGGTGAATTGGGAAATGGAGGAACGCATGGCAAAGGTTGTATGCATTCTTTACGATGATCCCGTGGACGGTTACCCTGCGTCCTATCCGCGCGACGATCTTCCAAAAATCGACCACTATCCGGATGGTCAGACTCTTCCAACGCCAAAGGCGATCGACTTCAAGCCCGGCGTCCTTCTCGGGAGCGTGTCGGGTGAGCTGGGCCTGCGAAAATACCTCGAATCGAATGGCCACACGCTCATCGTTACTTCCGACAAGGACGGCCCGGACTCGGTCCTCGAGCGAGAATTGCCCGATACGGAGATCGTCATTTCGCAGCCATTTTGGCCGGCCTATATGACGGCGGAGCGGTTTGCCAAGGCGCGGAAATTGAAGCTTGTGATCACCGCCGGGATCGGCTCCGATCATTACAATCTTCAGGCGGCCATGGATCACGGCGTCACTGTTGCCGAAGTTACTTATAGTAATTCGATCAGCGTGGCCGAGCATGTCGTGATGATGATTCTCACGCTCGCGCGCAACTACATCCCGTCATACCAGTGGGTGGTGCGAGGCGGCTGGAACATCGCAGACTGCGCCGAGCGCTCCTATGACATTGAAGGCATGCAGATCGGCACGGTCGCGGCCGGCCGCATCGGCTCCGCGGTGCTGCGGCGCCTCAAGCCCTTTGACGTTCATCTGCACTATTACGACCGCCACCGCCTGCCGGAAGCGGTTGAGAGAGATCTCAATGTGAGATGGCACCCGTCGGTTGAGGACATGGTCAAGGTCTGCGATGTCGTCACCATCAATTGCCCGTTGTATCCCGAGACCGAGCATCTCTTCGATCAGGCTATGATTTCAAAGATGAAGCGCGGCGCCTATATCGTGAACACCGCGCGGGCAAAAATCTGCGACCGGGATGCCATCGTGCGGGCACTCGAAAGCGGCCAGCTTGCGGGCTACGCGGGTGATGTCTGGTTCCCTCAGCCTCCGCCAAAAGACCATCCGTGGCGGAGCATGCCGCATCACGGAATGACGCCGCATATCTCGGGCACCACGCTTTCGGCTCAGGCTCGCTACGCCGCGGGCACGCGGGAAATCCTCGAATGCTGGTTTGAGGGCCGGCCGATCCGCAACGAATATTTGATCGTCGACAAAGGAAAGCTCGCGGGGGCGGGCGCGCATTCCTACAGCGCGGGCGATGCGACGAAGGGGGCGGACGAAGCCGTCAAGTTCAAGAAAGGCGCGTGACGGGCAAACCGCGGCTCCGGGCAAGCACAGGGCCGCAAGGCGGTCAAAAACGCATCATACCCGCCCTTTCCGGCCGCCTAGCAATATTCTCCGAAGGACCGGCCTGCCAGTCGCCCCCGGAAAGCGAGTGCGAGCGCGGCAAAGTGCAGGCGGAGGTTAATAGAGTTTTTCACTCGCCGGGTCGAAAATCAATAGAATTTTTCTATGAACCCACGAGACGGTTTGATTGATTTCCGCCCCTCAAAGGGCCATAAGTCTTATACAGACAGACCGGATGGGAACGCATGGCCAAGTTGCGCGCCTGGAACGCCGACCGCGCCAGGGAAATTATCGCCGAGCATGCCGGGCTCGAAGGCCCGATGATGCCGATTCTCCACGCCCTCCTGGAAGAGTTTGGCTGCGTCAGCAAGGCGGCCGTGCCGCTCATCGCAGACGCTCTCAATCTCACGCGCGCGGAGGTGCATGGGGTCATCACCTTCTACCACGATTTTAGGGCGGAGCCTTGCGGCACCCATCTGTTGCAGCTTTGCCGCGGCGAATCTTGCCAAAGCATGGGCAGCGAGGAGCTGGCTGCCAAGATTCTATCGAAGCTCGGCGCCGATTGGAAAGGGACGACAAACGACGGCGAAGTGACCGTCGAGCCGGTCTACTGCCTCGGACTCTGCGCGAGCTCCCCAGCCGCATTGCTTGACGGCGAGCCGCTCGGGCGTCTCGACGAAAACAAAGTTTCGGAAGCCCTCGAGGAGGCGCGGGCGGCATGACGCGAATCTTTGTCCCCAAGGATGCGGCGGCACTCGCCCTTGGCGCCAATAAGGTCGCGGCGAAGATCGCCTCCGAGGCGAAGGCGCGCGGCCTGCCGGTTGAGATCGTGCGCACGGGCTCGCGCGGGGCTTTTTTTCTCGAGCCTTTGGTCGAAGTCGAGACCGGGCAAGGCCGCTTGGGCTATGGGCCGGTTGGCGCGGCAGACATTCCCTCCCTTTTCGATGCGGGCTTTTTGGCGGGCGCGGCCCATGGCCTTAGGATCGGCAAGCCCGAGGACCATCCTTTTCTCAAAGGGCAGACGAGGCTCAGCTTTGCCCGTTGCGGCATAATCGATCCGCTTTCTCTTGCCCACTATGCCGCTCACGACGGCTGGAAGGGCCTCAAATGCGCGATCGAAGTTGGGCCAGGGGCGGTCGTCGCGGAAGTCGCCAAATCGGGGCTGCGCGGGCGCGGCGGGGCCGGTTTCCCGACCGGCATTAAATGGAAGACCGTTGCCGATAGCCCGGCAGATCAAAAATATGTCGTCTGCAATGCGGATGAGGGCGATAGCGGCACTTTTGCCGACCGCATGATCATGGAAGGGGATCCCTTTGCCCTGATCGAGGGCATGGCGATTTGCGG
>JAFMSB010000427.1 GCA_017353815.1 Methylocapsa sp.
GGCCTCGTCGACCATCAGCCAGCAATTATGCCGCCGCTTGATTTCGACGAGCTTGGGCAGGTCGGGGATATCGCCATCCATGCTGTAGAGGCCCTCAACCACGATCAGCGCACGCTCGAACTGCGGGCGAAGCGAAGCAAGCAATGCATCGAGCGCTTCCACGTCATTGTGAGGGAAGGAGCGCCGCTCTGCCCGCGATAACGCCGCGCCAAGAAGTATGCTGTTATGCGCGAGGCTCTCGTGGACGATGAGATCTTTCGGGCCAAGGATCGCGCCGATCACCGAGACATTGGTGGCGTGGCCGCTCACAAACACCGCGCAATCCTCCTGGCCATAGTGCTGCGTGAGCGCTTTTTCGAGTATCCGGTGGCCCGGGCGCTCGCCCGCCACCAAACGGCTCGCGGATGCCGAGGTGCCGAATTGGTCAATCGCCGCATGCGCCGCCGCGCGCACTTCCGGATGATGGTTGAGGCCGAGGTAATCATAGGACGAATAATTGAGATAAGGGCGGCCATTGATAATGGTCGTAGCTCCCGCCGCGGTCTCATGCAGGCGAAAAAAGGGATTATCGAGCCCGACGAGAGCCGCCATCGATCGCTGAAGCTTGAGCTCTTTGTAGCCAGGCAAATTTTGGAAATCCATGACGCCGTCCGCGGCTTTGGCAGCGTGGGGGTTCGCCGCTTGCGGCTCAAAGACGGCCTGCTCGGCATCCAGCCGGTTCTGCACCATTTGGCCGAGCAGTTTCAGGCTCTGTTCATCCAACCCGCCCCGCCTTGCCATGTTCCCTCACAATTCTGGCCGTATCAAAGTGCGGCGCCATTGCCCCGGCAGACCGTGGCGCGAGTGTCGTGGAGACTGGCGCAGCAGAATTTAGACAGCTCATTACCCAATCCGGGCGAGGTTTCAAAATAGACGTGACCCGAGCCTCGATTTATCCCTTCATTTGAAAAAAGAGTCCTTAAGGAGACGGACATGAGACAGTCGAGGTTTGGCAAGGAAATGATCATCGCGATGCTCGCGGAGCAAGAGCGCGGGAAGGCAAGCACGTGATCCACTCTGCGACATTGAAGTATTCAGCAGCGGGACTTTTGTTGTGATCGAGGGAGCCAAGGGGCTCAGGCCGCAATCCGCAGCAAGAGGGAACGGGGCCCACCCGCGCTTCGGCGAGACCGCGCAAGCCCTGCGGCCGTGATGGGAGGCGTAGCCATCCTTCCAGAGATCGGCTAGGATTGTGTGTTTGTGGCACCCGTAGCTCAGCTGGATAGAGCGCTGCCCTCCGAAGGCAGAGGCCGTGAGTTCGAATCTCGCCGGGTGCGCCACTCAGTACTCGTCTGCGACCGAGGCTGGCCAAGCTGGCGGAGAGATAGTTGATGCCTGCCCGGCCCATGCGCGGAGATGAATTGAACAAAGTGCAGGCGCTTGCGCGCCAGCTCTGGCCGGAAGAATCTCTTCCCCTATTCGACGGGCAGCAAGTGTTCGTATGGGAGCGCGAGGATGGCGTTATCGGGGGATTTGCTTCCGTTTCCATCCGCCCATTTGTCGATGGTGTTGATGCCGCGCCTTGCCCGCATGTCGAGGGCTGGTTTGTGGAACCGGCGATCCGCCAAAGTGGCGCCGGCCGCGCGCTCATTTACGCGATTGAGGAATGGTGCCGGCAACGCGGCTTCGCCACA
>JAFMSB010000146.1 GCA_017353815.1 Methylocapsa sp.
AAAAGAGCACATTTGGCGGCCGCCCCTCGATGCCGCCTTCGAGCGCCGCTTTGAGCGATTTGTAGCTCGTGTCCTGCGCATCGAAGGAAAGATCGTCGCAAAAGACAAGGAAACGCAGGCAGTCGTCCCGCAGCCGCGCCATCAGATAAGGCAGCGCGCCGATGTCCTCGCGATGGATCTCGACGAGTTTGAGCGGCTTGAGGGCGCGAGATTCGGCAAGCCGCGCATTCGTTGATGCATGCACGGCCTTGACGAGCGCCGACTTGCCCATGCCGCGCGCGCCCCACAAAAGCGCATTGTTGGCCGCAAAGCCGCGTGCAAAACGAAATGTGTTGGCAAGAAGCGTATCGCGCGCGCTGTCGATGCCGCGCAGAAGGCCAATATCCACGCGGCTGACGCGCAAAACCGGCAGGAGCGCTCTTGTTTCCGGTGAAAAGACAAACGCGTCGGCCGCGGCAAAATCGCACGGCGCGGGCGGCGCGCCCGCAAGCTTTTCGAGCGCCGCGGCAATCCGCGCGGCAAGCTCATGGGGCAGCTCCAAGCCGTCCGTTTCCTCCGCCATTGGCGCCGGGCAACAAGGCTTCAAGTCATATTTAAGGCCGCCTTATAAAGATCGAGAATGGCCTCCATCTCCTTGCGCTGCGCGTGGTCCTGCCTGCGAATCTTGACGATCTCGCGGACGGCCTTGATATCGAAGCCCCGGCCTTTCATTTCGGCATAGACATCGCGGATGTCGCCCAAAATCGCTCTTTTATCTTCTTCCAGCCGCTCCACTCTCTCCACGAACTGCTTGAGCTCCTGTCCTGCTGCGCCTGCCTCGGTAATGTGGATGGTCATCAACAATGTTCCTCTTGTGGAAACTATGAGAGCGAATTCCGCAAAAGCTGGCAGACTTTTGCGGCAGGAAATCGCTCCAGCAAGTTGTGCCGGCGCGAATTGTTATCGCTTGGCCGATTCCGGGCGGGGGAAAAGCGCGCTAGCGGCACTCCAGCGCGCCAATGCCTCCTTGCGCGGCCGGAGGATGCCTTGCGAAGACGCAACGGCAATGCCTTTTTGCGCCGGGCTTCGTCAAGGCTCCGGCAACGGCATTCCCCGCAAATTTCTCCCGAATGCCCGGGCGGGAGTTACCCGAGCGGGCCCGCGCGGCTTGCCAGCTTGTTGATTTTGTGGAGCTCGGGGAGGGCAAGAACCGGGCGGAGAATCGCCGCAAGCCGTCCCGCAAAGGCGCATGCCGCGGCCTCCTTTTCCACCAGATCCTGGCGGATTTCGATGAGCACTCCCGCAAGGCCGCGGGGCGTGACTTGCGCATGCAACGTGTCGCCTCTGAGCGCGCCATCGTAAGGCTGATTGTCGCCTGTTGCGAGCCCATTTTCGCGCAAAGCCCGGATCAGCGGCTTGGCGAAACGCGGATCGCTGTCCCATAAAACTCCAACCTCCCATGGCCTTGGCTGCCCCCTCCAAACCGGCGTGAAGGTGTGAATGGAAATGACGGCGGGCGGCGGCCCGGTGCGAAGCATTGCCTCGATCGCGGCGGAAATCGCCAAGCGGTAGGGCTGCCAGTAAAGGCGGCGCCGGGATTCGATTTGCTCGGCACCGATATGGGCGTTTCCGGGTATGATCGTGCCATCCGCGATGCGCATGACAAGGGTTGGATCGTCGGCGCCGCGATTGGGATCGATGAGGAGGCGGGAAAATCGGGAAAGAACGGCAGGAGCAGCAAACAAATGGGCGAGCCGGCGCGCGATCCGGGCCGCGCCGATGTCATAGGCGATGTGGCGTTCGAGCTGCGGTGCGAGAAGCCCAAGCGTCCCACAAGCTTTCGGCACAGCGTTGGTCGCGTGATCGCAAAGGAAAAGGACGCCTGCCGACTCGCTCCCCTCGATCCGTTCGACGGGATCGCTCGCGCTATCGTCTAATGTCATCTCTCGCGCGCGGCTCAAATTACCCCGGCCAGAAATATCAGGCCGAGGCGACGGGCGATACTTCCTGGCTCGCGCCGCGCTTAGCCTGCTGAAGCGCGGGGAAATCTTCTGCCGTTATAACTTCTTTTGCGAGCAGGAGCTCGGCGCCCTTTTCGAGATCGGCGCGCCGCCGGCTCAGAATCGCGCGCGCCTCATCAAATGCCTGGGCGACGATATCGCGCACGCTCACATCGATCTCCCGCTGAGTCGATTCGGACGCCACCGGCTTCTCAAAGGACAGCCCCCCTTGCCCTTCTCGCCCCCCTTGCAGGTATCGTTGCGGGGCAGGGTTATAGGTGCGCTGCCCTATGGTGCCGGCCATGCCGTAGAGCGTGACCATTTGGCTCGCGATCTCCGTGGCGCGCTGAAGGTCGTCGGCCGCTCCCGTCGAGACGTCTCCGTCAAAAAGTAATTCCTCTGCGGCGCGCCCGCCCATGAGCACCGCGATGCGCGAGCGCAAATCGCTTTGGGCCAAAAGGAAACGGTCTTCTGTCGGGTTTTGAATTGTATAACCAAGGGCTCCCACGCCGCGCGGTATGATTGAGACCTTTAGGACCGGATCGACCCCGGGCAAGCTCGCGGCGATGAGAGCATGGCCCACTTCGTGATAAGCGACACGGCGGCGCTCGGCAGGCGTCAGAATCCGGCTCTTTTTTTCAAGCCCGCCTATGATGCGCTCGATGGCATTGGTCATATCCTCGAAGGTGACATATCTGCTGTTGCGCCTTGTAGCCACAACGGCTGCTTCATTAACAAGATTAGCGATATCGGCGCCGGTAAATCCGACCGTCATCGCGGCGAGACGGTCGAGATCGAGTTTCGGATCGCAGACAACGTTCTTCACATGCACGGCGAGAATTGCAAGCCGCCCTTTGCGGTCCGGCCGGTCGACCGCGATCTGACGATCGAATCGCCCGGCTCGCAACAGCGCCGGGTCGAGAATTTCCGGCCGGTTCGTCGCCGCAAGCAATATGACACCGGTCGAGGGGTCAAAGCCGTCAAGCTCGGAAAGCAGCTGATTGAGCGTCTGCTCCTTTTCATCGACGCCGCCAATTCCGCCCGTGAGGCGCGAGCGGCCAAGGGCATCGAGCTCGTCGATAAAGATGATGCAAGGGGCAGCTTTGCGCGCCTGTTCGAAGAGATCGCGAACCCTTGCCGCGCCGACGCCCACGAACATTTCGACGAATTCGGAGCCGGAAATCGAGAAGAAGGCGACGCCCGCTTCCCCGGCAACGGCACGGGCAAGCAATGTCTTGCCGGTTCCGGGAGGGCCCACGAGAAGTATGCCCTTGGGAGCGTGGGCGCCGAGGCGGCCGAATGATTTCGGATCTTTGAGAAAGGCGATAACTTCCTGAAGCTCGAATTTGACTTCTTCGATCCCGGCAACGTCCTTGAACGTCGTCTTTGTGTCGGTCTCCACATAAGTTCTGGCGCGCGATTTTCCCACCGACATCAATCCGCCCATGCCTTGCCCGCCCGCAAACCGGCGGAAAAGCAAGACCCATATAAAATAGAAGATGATTGCCGGGATGACCCAGGAAAGGATGGTCCCGATAAAGCCCGATGACGGCTTCCCCGAGACCTTAACCCCCTCTGCGGCGAGCTTATCGGCAATCGCGGGATCGACGCGGACGGTAACAAATTTGGATTTGCCGTTCTTGCCCGCCTCCTTAAGCGTGCCCTCGATCATATCCTTGCCCACGACGGCCTCGGCGATTTTGTGATCGGCGACGAGCTGCTCAAATTCGCTGTAGGGAATGGCCTCGGTTTGCTTGGCAGTGTCCCACATCTGCTGCGCAAGCAGGAGGCCAATAACCACCGCGATAACGTACCAGATGAGCCACGATGTCTGTTTGCGTTTGCCGTCGTCCAACTGCGCCTCCCTTGCCCTCAATCAGATGACGCCCATTGTCGCGCGGCCGGGGCGTAGCCTTTAACCGCAGGTCATGGTCTAACGTTTGAAAAGGACGCTGTTAAGGGACGAGTCATGGCGGGATGAGGCAATTGACGCCCGTGCCCGGCCGCGGCCGCTGCCATTTTCGCGCCCGCAGCGTTGGGAACTCTGCAACAACGTCACAGAGCTATCGCGGTTCCCATGCGCGCGAGCGTCCAGCTCGCGTTCGACTGCTAGCTTAAATGTTGCAAATCCTTTGGGAGCTTTCCCCCATTGGCCGCAAGATTTTTCATGATTTCTTTGTGAAGCCAAATGTTCATCGTTGCCGAGTCGTTCATGTCGCCGCCGTAATGGAGTTCCTTCGCGAGCTCCTTGCGGGTTGCAAGACTGCTGTCGAGCGACAACAGCTTCATCAGGTCGACAATCGAATGCCGCCAGTTCAACTCTTGCGTGGCCTTAGTCTTAAGGCCATCGAGAACGGCCGCGACGTCCACTTGCGGCGCCGGGCCGCCCGGTGGCGGTGAAGCCGTTGCGGCTCCGCTGGAGGCCGGCGCACTTGCCGTTCCGCCGGTCTGAGGTGAAGATGCCGCCTGAGCTGAAGTTGTTGGCGAAGGAGGCGTCCTGCCCAATATCTTTGACGTGATCGAACCGAGAATGCTCATAGTACCCTCCGCTTTCGAGTTGCGAGGATTGATACATCTGCCCACGCCGGCAACGGCGCAGGCCGCCCGGTTTACTCAATTGTGACGCCGCGCTACTGGCTGCAACTCAGCCGCTTCAGCTCGGCAGCTTGCCATCGGGCGTTGCCTTGTCGATCACAGCAGGAAGGTATTTGGCAAGGAGTTCCGAAACCTTGTCGACGGGAATACCATATTTATTGGCCAGATCCTTCAGGTTGACCAAGCCGATAGTCTGGTGGACTTGCTCGGGAGTAATCGGAAGATTGGAGCCCCTGGAAATCCACGAGTTAACCTGCTGCCCAAAGCCGTTTTTTTGGAATTCCGCTGCGACGCCCTCGACACCCCCGTGTTTCTCAAGGTACCCCTTGATGAGGGACAGGGCTTCCGCGCCCACAACGCCGCCCAGAATGCCATGTAAAAAGCCCATTTTCTCCTCCCTCGGCACCGATGCAGAGCGATCGCTCCTGCGGTATAAATGCGCCTCAATCCAGAACGTTGCGCCTGGCCGCCAAAAAAAGGCCGAACTTGCTTGGCCGAAACCGATGGAATCGTTCCACTTGCCTTCGCAAGTGACGCTATCGTGACAGCAACCGAAGGTTATTTTGATAGTATTTCAAAACCCTGCTCACGAAATATTCGTGCTGCTTGCGGGGAAGCTAAATAGGCCAAGAAAATTTCCGCATCCGGGTTTGAGGAGGAGGCAGTCTGGGCGATCGGATAAATGACCGGGCTATGGCTCGAGTCCGGAAAGGTGCCGATAACCTTTACTCTTGGTTCGGCCTTTGCGTCGCTTGCA
>JAFMSB010000147.1 GCA_017353815.1 Methylocapsa sp.
GACCTCGCTCGTTTCCTTCTCGATCCTCCTTTGGGATCTTTCCGCTAATTTCACCCTGCCTTACACAAAAATTGCGGTTCCCGGCTTTCTCTTTTGGGTTGCTGTGATTTATGCCGGCGTCGGGACTCTTTTCACCCATCTTATCGGCCGTCCCCTCGTCCGCCTTTCTTTCGAGCGCCAGCACTATGAGGCGGACTTCCGCTTTTCGCTTGCCCGGCTGCGCGAATATACCGAGCAGGTCGCGCTGCTTTGGGGCGAATCGACTGAGAAGATGTCGCTCATGGGGCGTTTTGGCTCGATCGTGAGAAATTATTATGAGATTATCAACTGCCGCAAGAATCTTACCGCCTTCGTTTCGTTTTATGGCCAGCTCAGCCCGATCATCCCCTATGTCGTTGCGGCCCCCTTCTATTTCGCGGGGAAGATCACACTGGGTGTCATGACGCAGACAGCGCGCGCCTTCGCGAGCGTCGATTCGGCCCTGACCTTCTTTATCAATTATTATGTCTACCTTGCGGACTTCAAATCCGTCCTTGACCGCTTGACATCCTTCGAGCGGGCCATCGAGGACGCCCACATTCCTGCCTTTGCGCCGGCGGAAAGCGTGGACACGCAGGCCGCACGCAAACATCTCGATATTGGCGCGCTCAACATCCGTCTGCCCGATGGCCGCGACATTATCGAAGGCGCGAGCCTGCGGCTCGATGCCCATGAGCCCGTGGTTCTGACGGGGCCGTCGGGCTCGGGCAAATCGACGCTTTTTAGGGCCATCTCCGGCATTTGGCCTTTTGGCGGGGGCGCAATCACTTTGCCAAGGGATGCGAAAGTTCTGCTGCTTCCGCAGCGGCCTTACATTCCGATTGGCACCCTGCGCGCGGCCGTGACCTATCCTGAAAAACCGGAAAGCTACGATGACGAAGCAATCCGCAACGCTTTGCATTCCGCGAAGCTCAAAAATTTTCTCTCGGAGCTCGACTGCGAGGACAATTGGCAACAGCGGCTTTCGGGCGGCGAGCAGCAACGGCTGGCAATTGCCCGCGCCCTCTTGGCAAAGCCCGACTGGCTCTTCCTCGACGAGGCCACGTCTGCGATGGATGAAGCGATGGAGTCGGACATCTATGGCGTGCTCGCCTCGAAACTTCCCCGCGCGACAATCGTATCGATTGGCCACCGGGCGAGTCTCGCGCGATTCCACAGGCGCCATATCGAGATGCAACCCTCGGGCGAAGGAGCATTCGCGCCGGTCGACGCTGCACGCGAGGCGGCCGAATAGGGCGTGCTTCCGCCCCCCCCATAAGGCTCAGCACAATACAAGATGACGGAGTGCTTCAGTCACATGCGGATCGCGCGGCAAGGCACACCATGTTTGATTCCGTCACGGTAACGGCGTCTGCTCGCCTGCATCTCGGCTTTCTGGACATGAATGGCGGGCTTGGCCGCCGTTTCGGGAGCGTTGGGCTGGCGATCGACCGCCCTGTCACGAAGCTGTCGATCCGGCGCGCCGCAACCGCCTCGACGCAAGGGATGGAGGTTGCGCGCGCCTCGCGCTATCTTGCCGAATTGACACGCCAACTGGGATTAGAGTCCGCCTATGAGCTCACGATTGACAAGACCATTCCAGCTCACGCAGGCTTAGGGTCCGGGACCCAACTTGCGCTCTCTTTGGCGGCCGCGCTGCGCCGCCTCGAGGGTCTCTCGCGCGGCGACGAAGGAGATCCTCTGGTTTTGCGGCGCGGATGGCGGTCGGGTATCGGCATAGGAGTGTTCGAACGCGGCGGAGTAATTGTCGATGGCGGGCGGGGGCAACGCACGCGGGTACCGCCCATCATCGCGCGAGTAGAGTTCCCGCCTAAGTGGCGGGTAGTGACTGTGCTTGATCCCGAAATCGAAGGAGTTCATGGAAGTGCGGAGCAGACCGCATTCGCGGAGCTCGGCGATTCGAGCCCGGCGCAGGCTGCCGAAATCTGCCGGCTCGTCCTCATAAAGGCGTTGCCCGCTCTGGCGGAAAAGGATATCGCTGCTTTTGGCGATGCTATTGCGCGTATTCAGGAATTCGCCGGAGATTATTTTGCGCCAGCCCAGGGCGGATCCCGCTATTCGAGCGCGGCCGTGGGCCGGCTCATGAGTGAGCTTCGGCGCCATGGCGCGCATGGCACAGGCCAATCGTCTTGGGGGCCAACAGGCTTTGCGTTCGCCGCGAGCGCGGAAGAGGCGCAGAGATTATGCGATCTCACCCAAAATATTGCCGCCGCACAGGGGCTCGAGATGCTCATTTGCAAAGGGATCAACCATGGCGCGCTCGTTGAAGGGGATTTCTTCGCAGCCGTCCGATAATTGCGCTCTCAAGGGGTAACGACGTGGCCAAGAATATCTTGCACATGCTTAGCTCGCTGAAACACATGAGTCCTTTTGACGTGAACATGGCCATCGATGCTGGCTTTGATGCCGTTATCCCCTATTCCGGAGTCACCCTCGAAGACATCGTGCCCCTGGTGCAGGATGCGATGTTCTCGCGCTCGCCACGCGACGCGGTGCGTACCGGGATTTTCATCGCCGGCAAGGATGCGGGGCTTGCCCTCGATATGATGGAGAAGGTGCAGGCCACCTTGCTCAAGCCTTTTGAGATCTCCGCCTTCGCCGATCCGGCAGGTTCCTTTACGACTGCCGCTGCGATGGTGGCCTGCGCGGAAAAGATCCTCAAAGAAAAAAAGGCTATCGAACTTTCCAAAACCAAAATCGTGATCTTTGGTGCGACCGGAGTTGTCGGTTACGCATCGGGCGTCATCTCCGCGCTGGAAGGCGCCGAGGTTTATCTTGCGGGCTACGACGGGATCGCGCGCGTGCAGGCCAAAGCCGACGACATGAAGAAAAGATTTGGCGTCCACGTGCATCCCGTTGACGCGAGCACCGAAGAAAAAAAGATCGCGGGGCTCGTTGGAATGGATGTCGTCTTTTGTGCCGCGGCAGCAGGAAAACAGATCCTTTCCAAACAGTTCCTCGCAACGGCCAAATCCCTTGTCCTTGCGGCCGATGTGAACGCCGTGCCGCCGGCCGGCGTCGAAGGCCTCGAACTCAAGGCCGATGGCGTGGCCTTTTTTGGCCCCGTTTTGGGCCTCGGGCCGCTCGCAATCGGGGATGTGAAATATAAGACGGAGTCCGGCCTCTTTCAGCGCATGGCAAGTTCGGCCCGGGCCGTCAGCTTCGATTTTCGCGATGCGTTCAATCTCGCGCGCGAGATCGTCTGAGGCGGGCACGCAGGTTCTGATCGTTGCGGCGTCCGTGCGGGCACTGGCGGCGGCGGCCCGCCGCGCTGGATATCAGCCCCTCGCACTGGATTTCTTTGACGACACAGACACGCGCGAAATTTGTTCCGCAAATGGATGCGCCGAAGGCGGCCTCGATCACGGGTTCACCTGGGAAAACCTGATTCCAGCGCTCGATGCGCTTGCCGGGGGCGCTGAGCCTTGCGGTCTCGTCTATGGTGCGGGATTCGAGGACCGCACCAGTCTTCTTGATTGCCTCGCGCGGCACTGGAGGCTGCTCGGCAACCGGCCAGAGTCCGTCCGGCAGGTAAAAGACCCCGTCCGCTTGGCCTCCCTTTGCGCGACGCTTAACATCCCGCATCCCGAAACTTGCACCGGGTTTCCTCCAGAGCGGGCGGGGTGGCTCGCCAAGAGAGCGGGCGGCTCGGGCGGGACCCACGTCGCTCCGGCGGCGGACATACAGGCAGTGAGTCCCGCAGTTTATTTCCAGCGCTTTGTGGAGGGCGAGCCCGTTTCCGTCCAGTTTCTCGCCGATGGAGCCAACATTAATGTCATTGGGCTCACCCGCCAATGGACGGCGCCTGCGCCTGGCGAGCCCCACCGTTTCGGCGGCATCATGCGCCCTGCGCGCGTAGCGCCTCGGTTGGAGCGGCAATTGCGGCAGGCGGCAGCCTCGGTGACGGCAGCCTGCGGACTTCGCGGGCTGAACAGCATCGACTTCCTGGTCATGGACCGGGCCTATGTGCTTCTCGAAGTCAATCCGCGCCCGGGAGCCGCGCTCGATATTTTCGAAGACGACACGGGCTCTTCGTTTCGTGCCCATATCGATGCCTGCTGCGGCCATCTGCCCGCCCGGTCATTCGAGTTTCCAGACGCGGCGGCCGCCGCGATCGCCTATGTTCCCGATGGCATTTGCTCATTCATGCCCGAATTCGGCTGGCCGGATTGGGCTGCGGATCGCTCCAAGCCTGGAAGCCCGTTGCGTTCCCATGATCCCCTGTGCACGATCAAGGCGAAAGCAGCAGATCCGCTCGAAGCGCATGCGCTCGCCAAGGCTCGGGCCGATTTGCTTCTCGGCCGACTTGCGCATATCCAAGACCAAAATACCGGCAAGAGGGAGGAAGAGATCTCGTGAATACCGCCGATATGAGCATCAACACCTTGGCGGGAGAAGCTGTTGACCGTCTCGTCGCGAATGCTGGCAGGCTGCGCGTGAAAGTGACCAAGGGCCAGAATGGCGAGACAATCATCGACGCGGGCAAGGACGCCGCGGGAGGCATTGAAGCGGGCATCGCGATTGCCGAAATCTGCCTTGGCGGGCTTGGGACTATCGGCCTTGCCCCGACCGGCTCCGGATCAAAATGGCCTTACGAGCTCTGCGTGCGAAGCTGCGATCCGGTAACTGCTTGCCTGGCCAGCCAATACGCGGGCTGGGCGCTTTCGCATGGCGAGGGCAAATCGAAATTTTTTTCGCTCGGCTCGGGCCCCGGCCGGGCGCTCGCGCGCAGGGAGCCCTTGTTCGAGGAGCTAAAATACCGCGACAGCGCCTCGCGTGCCGTTCTCGTCCTTGAGTCGGACCGGCCGCCGCCGCCCGAAGTCACCGAAAAGGTTGCGCGCGATTGCGGCGTCAAGCCAGAAGCCGTCAGCTTCATCTTCGCCCCGACCCAGAGCCTTGCGGGCAGCGTGCAGGTCGTGGCGCGGGTTTTGGAAGTCGCGCTGCACAAAACACATGAACTCAAATTCCCGCTTTCCTGCGTCGTTGATGGCGTGGCCTCGGCACCGCTTGCGCCGCCTCATCCCGATTTCATACAAGCAATGGGCCGCACCAATGATGCCATCATCTACGGCGGCCAAGCGCATCTGTTCGTAACCGGCCCGGCAGCCGCAGCGCGGGAGCTTGCCGAGAAGCTTCCAAGCGTGACGTCAAAGGATTACGGCCAGACCTTCGCGAATATCTTCAAACAAAATAAGGGCGACTTCTATTCGATCGATCCCATGCTGTTCAGCCCCGCGCGGGCGATTGTGACCGCGATCGAAGCCGGCGAAAGTTTTGAGCGTGGAA
>JAFMSB010000428.1 GCA_017353815.1 Methylocapsa sp.
CGCCCAGCCCGATGCCCCACAACACCGTGCCGGCAAGCGCGGCGCTCAAGCCGCCAAGCAACACGAGCGGCGAGGCAAGCGCGGAGCCGCAAACTGCCAGGATCATTGCCCCGATCCCAGCCCGGTCGAACAAACGCCCGAGGAGGAAGCCAGCCAGAGCATCGGCGGCCATTGCCAGAGCGTAGAGCGCAGGGATCGCGGCCGGAGCGATCAGCTGGGTTCTGCCAAAATGATACGCAACCAAGGGAAAATCGACGTAACCCGCGGCGATCAGGCTCGTCGCGCCGACATAAATCCAGTAGCGAAGCGGGAAATGGCGCGGCGTTAGACCGGGCATGACAGATTTGAGATCATGCGGATGCGGGAAAGAGCGGGTAGCCGCAAAAATCACGATCATCGCGCACAGGGCAGGGGCGGCGAGAATCGCGAACCCAGTCTGATAGCCGCCGCTCCAATAAACCGTAGCGCCAACAAGGAGAGGGCCAAGCACGGCACCTGTTTGATCGAGCATCCGGTGAAGGCCAAATGCCCACCCGAGCCCTGTGTGGCTGCCTGCGTAGGATAACATGGCATCGCGCGCGGGATTGCGGATCGCCTTTCCCGCGCGCTCGGCGGCAATCAACAGGACGGCGAGTTCCCACCGGCCGGCCAATGCCAGCAAAGGGACGGCGGTCAGGCTAATTGTGTAGCCAGTTATGGTGATCACCCAATAGCTGCCGGTGCGGTCGGTGAGATGGCCCGAGAAAAGGCGCAGGCCATAACCGAGCAATTCGCCGAAGCCCGCCACAAAACCAACCGCGGCCGCGCTCGCCCCGAGCACGCCGAGAAAAGGGCCGGTGACGCTGCGCGCCCCCTCATAAGTCATATCCGCAAAGAGGCTGACGATGCCAAGCGCCACGATGAAGCGGACCGCGCCTTGCCTGCGCAATACTGTGCCGCGGACAGCAAGCGTCTCCTTCATCGCAAATTCCTTGCGTTCTGCTGCCGGAGATACGACCGGCTGCGGCTGCCCTCTGAGGCTTTGATTAGCCTTGCCAAATGCGGCTGCACAATCCTTGTGCCGTCGCCTTGGTAAGCTTTATGATGTTCCCGAGATGAAGCAGCAGTTCTGGCAAGGATGGATACGATGAAGCGATTAATAATGACAGCGGCAGCAGTTCTCTTAGCGGCGGGCAGCTTGCCCTTGGCCATGGCGTCCGGGCCGGGTCACGAGGAGCATGAGCATGCTTTTAGCGCGGGAGAGCCGGGCGATCCGCGCGCGCCATCGCGTACCATCCAGGTGACAATGCAAGAGGGCGACGGCAAAATGACATTCGTTCCCAACCACATTGACGCCCGGCTCGGCGAGCAAATCAAATTTGTGCTCTATAACAGCGGCGAGCTCGATCACGAATTCGTGCTTGCGACGGTCGAAGAAAACAAAAAACATGCCAAGGCCATGGAAATGAATCCAGAGATGGAGCATGACGATCCGAATGCGCGGCGCGTTGCGCCGAAGAAATCGGACGCGATCGTCTGGAAATTCACCAAACCCGGCCGTTTCGAATACGCCTGTTTGATTCCCGGTCATTATGAGGCGGGGATGTTTGGCACGGTGGATGTAAAGTGATGTCGACTCCCGCAATAAGCGACGCTTTTCGCCGCCCCCGGATCAAGTCCGGG
>JAFMSB010000148.1 GCA_017353815.1 Methylocapsa sp.
GAGCATCGCAAGCAACCCTATTTCCCTGAGGTAAGCTCAAGCGGCTGGACCTGGACGGATCGCGAAAGCCTCTTCACGGCCTCGTTGCCGCGCGCCTCTGTCATCCTCACCGGAACGGAGACCGGCAAGCAAGAGATCGTGCATTATTACCGCGTCAATCCGGAGAACGTGGGGGTAATTCCCCTTCCGGTGCCCGCGTCTGCCCTCATGCGGCCCTCTTGCGGCCCGGCGGAAATCAAGAGCAAATATGGCATCGATTGCGATTTCCTGTTTTATCCGGCGCAGTTCTGGCCGCATAAGAATCACATAAATCTGCTGCGGGCACTAAAAATCCTAACGGACCAAAACCGCCTCGATATAATGCTCGTCTTGACGGGAAGCGACAAAGGCAATCTCGCGCATGTCTTGAACGAGATCGACCGGCTTGGTCTTTCCGGGCGTGTGGTCACCCCGGGTTTCCTCCCGCGGGAAGACCTCAATGCTCTGTTTCGAGCCGCAACCGCCCTGGTCTTTCCAAGCTATTTTGGGCCGGACAATTTACCACCGCTCGAGGCGTTTGCGCTTGGGGTGCCGGTTGCCGCATCGGACATAGCGGGTGCAAAAGAGCAGCTCGGCGAGGCGGCACTGCTCTTTGATCCATCCGATCCCTTGGATATTGCGGCCAAGATCACGAAGCTCTGCCAGCACTCGCGCTTGCGGGAAGAACTGATTGCAAAGGGCGCGGCGACCGCCAGGACCCGGATTCCGGACGCTTATATCGCCAAGCTTTGCTCACGGCTGGACAAGTTTGAAAAGATCAGCCGCTGCTGGGATAGCTCCTACCGCCACAGCTGAGCGGCGGGCCGGCGCCTAATTCGGCAGCCAGCCGAAAATGACGGCGGCGAAAAGGAAAATCCCCAAAAGGCCCCGGTAAACGGCAAAGGGCCAGGCGGAAAAGCGCTCGAGGATCCGCAACAGGCCCCAAATGGCCGCAAAGGCCGAGATCGACGCGATCAAAAGCCCAAAGGCGAGGACCGACCAGCCATGAGCATCGAGATGCGCCTTGTGGAGCTCCCATAACTCCTTGAAGCCGGCGCCGGCGATTGCCGGAACGCCCAATAGGAAGGAAAAGCGCGCGGCCTCGTCGCGTCGAAAATCGCGGAACAAGGCCGCGGTCAGCGTCGAGCCCGAGCGCGAGACGCCGGGAATAAGCGCGCCCATTTGGGCAAGCCCGACGATCATGGCATCGTAAAGCGTCGCGTGATTGAGCGTGCGCTTATGCCTCGCGTAGACTTCCGAGATGGCAAACAGCCCCGCCATGACGATGCAGGCAATCGCGATCACGGTCAGGCTGCGCAAGGGCGATTGGCAGGCGTTAAGAAGCGGCGCAAGCAGCGCGCCCGCAATGACGATTGGAATCGTGGCAAGAACAATCCAGACTACGAAGCGGAAATTCCAATCGCGAAGATTGCCGCGCCGCATGGCAATGGCCGCGCCGGAGGCGATGCTGCGCACATCGGCCCAATAGAAGCTGAGCACGGCCGCAAGCGCGGCGGCCTGCATGGCAGCAGAGAAAGCAGAGCCGGGATCCCGCCAGCCAAAGATGGCCGGAACAATCCGCATATGGGCCGTCGACGAAATCGGCAAAAGCTCGGTGATGCCTTGAACGATGCCAAGCACGCCGACCTTCATATAACCCAAAGCGGCGAAGCCGGTGTCGAGCCCTTGAGTGCAGGCTGAGGCCATAGCTGACTCCTGGAGAGTGTCTGCCAAATCGCGGCGCAGCGCGGCCGACGCAAGCGCAATTTGCGCAGATTCGCGCCCGAAGATCAATGCATGGGCGCGCTTGCGCCCGGCTGCGCGAGACACATTGCTTGGGACATATCACCCAACGGCCTGCGGCTCGTTTGCATCGGGGCAAATGCTTAAGCGCCAGTTCCAACCCGGGTCTTTGGCGGAGCTGCGGTATTGCTCGGCGTCCCGAGGCTCTGTGGAAAAGTAAAGCCAGCAAATTTAAGCCAAAATTAATCATACTACGGAGTACATATGCTATGGTCTGGAAAATTATACATAACATTCGTGTGTTTGTACTTGTATCCTGTGGATATGCTTTGAAATAGCTTTTGGCGTTTCCCAATTCGGACAGATTCCCGATGTCTGAGTCTTTCGATAAACCGTTCCGCAGCCACTGGAACTTTGAACAGGACCACACAACAATGCGCAAATTTGCTATCCCGGCGGCGTTGCTGGCTGCCACGGCGCCGGCCTTTGCCGCTGATATCGGCGCCCCGCCGCCACCGCCGCCAGCCTATGCCCCGCCGCCGCTTTTTACCTGGACCGGTCTCTATGTAGGGGCCCAGATCGGTTACGCCTGGGGCACGGACACGGTCACCGTCAACCCCTTTGGCTTCGGGACCGATTTTACCCCAAACGGCGTGGTTGGCGGCGGCCATATTGGCTTTAATCTGCAATTCAATCAGGTGGTTGCCGGCGTTGAGGGAGATATCGAAGGAACGGGCATCAGCCGCACTTTCAGCCCCGGCGGCGTGATCTACGACACCAGCGTATCGGCCCAAGGGTCGATACGCGCAAGGCTAGGTATGGCCTTTGACCGCGTTCTCCTCTATGCGACGGGAGGCGGCGAATTTGCCGGCTTCGATACCACCGTCACGGCAATTGCTTCGGACCAGACTTCGCAGACTCGCGCGGGCTGGACCGTTGGCGGGGGCCTCGAATATGCCTTCACTCCCAATTGGTCCGTTCGTGCCGAGTACCGCTTTGCGGATTTCGGCAACTTCACCCAGCCGGCTCCGTTTGTGTTTGGCTTCGGCACTTCGGTCAATCATCACGAGACCGAAAACGCCGTGCGGGCAGCTGTAAGCTACAGGTTCGATCCTTTCTGGGCGCCGCGTTATTAGCGCGCTTTCCGCTTGGAGGGAATCGGCCGAGCGATAAGAATTGGCGCCAAATCAATAAGTAGAGCGAATTCCGCAAAGGTTGAAGGACTTTTGCGACCAGAATTCGCTCTAGGCCTTGCGATCGATCGCAATGCCATCGTAGGCTGCTTCTGCCAGGGCCGCCAACGCCGGATGAAACCGGCGCCTCAGCGGCACGGCAGCGGACCGGCGTGCTCGCGGCCGCGGGGGAGGGCCAATCCTGCCCATCAGCCGGGCGGATGGTATTGCTCTTTTGAGCCGCCTGACCGCTCGGGAATCAATCGCGCAATTGCCGCACGCAGCTCGCCGATGCCTTCCCCGGTCCGTGCCGAGGTAAAAATGGCATTGGGAAAGGCTGCCGGATGGCAGGCGGCGAGGGCATGAGCGGCGGCAAGGCGCGCCTCCTGCTCCGTTGTTTTGACCTCATCCTTCTTGGTTAGCACGATCTGATAGGAGACGGCCGCCCGGTCGAAGAAATTCATCATCTCGGTATCGATAGGTCTTGCGCCGTGGCGGCCATCGATGAGCAAGAGAACACGCATGAGTGCTGCCCGTCCGCGCAGAAAATCGCGCGTAAGCCGGGCCCAGGCGGCGGCCAGATCTTTGGAGGCCGCCGCATGGCCATACCCCGGCAGATCGATCAGGCAAAGCCCGGCTGCGTCCCGATCGCCGGCCGGGGCGAAAAAGTGAAGCTCGCGCGTGCGCCCGGGGGCGCGTGAAATCCGCGCAAGGGATTTGCGCCCGGTCAATGCATTGAGCAGCGAGGATTTGCCAACATTCGACCGTCCGGCAAAGGCGATCTCGGGCGCGAAAGCCTCCGGCAATCGCTCCGCGGCGGCGGCGGCGGCGACAAATGCCCATTCGCGCGCAAAGAGCTTGCTGCCAAATTCGAAGGAATCGCCCGGAGCGTTACCCAAACCCCACGTCCCAGCGATCCGCCCTACGTCGCCGCCTTCTTGCGGAACATGCCGGCGAGGTTGTCCCAAAGTTCGATCTTAGCGCCAGCCTTCTTCATCATCACTCCCTGCTGGATGACCGAGAAGGTATTGCTCCAAGCCCAGTAGATGACGAGTCCGGAGGCAAAATTGGCGAGCATGAAGGTGAAAACAACGGGCATCCAAGCAAATGCCTGTTTTTGGATCGGATCAGTCGGCTCCGGATTCATCTTCATCTGAAGGAACATGGTAATTCCCATGATGAGCGGCCAAACGCCGAGTGCGAGATAGTGCCCAAAAACCGGAACCTGCGTCGGATCGTAGGGCAGGAGCCCGAATAGATTGAAGACATTGGTGGGATCGGGCTGCGACAAATCCTTGATCCAGCCAAAAAAGGGCGCTTGCCTCATCTCGATCGTCAGGACGAGAACCTTATAGAGTGCGAAAAACACCGGGATCTGCACAAGCAGCGGCAAACAGCCGGAGAGAGGATTGATCTTTTCGCGCTTGTAGAGCGCCATGGTTTCCATCTGTTGCTTCTGCTTATCGTCGGGATAGCGGTCGCGGAGGGCAAGAAGCTGCGGCTGAATTTTCTTCATCTTGGCCATCGAGACATAGCTGCGGTTGGCAAGAGGGAAAAACAGCCCGCGGACCAAGAGTGTTGTGATCAAGATCGCGACGCCAAAATTGCCCACAAATTCGTAGATGAAGTGGAGCAGGCGGAACATCGGCTTGGTAATAAAATAGAACCAGCCCCAATCGATCAGAAGGTCGAATCTTTCGATCCCGAGTTTGGCTTGGTAGTTATCAAGCGTGTCAACTTCTTTGGCGCCCGCAAAAATGCGGCTTGCGAATTCGCTTGTGGCTCCGGGCGCGATGGTCTGGCCTTGCGAGCCGATATAGCCCGCCTGATAAATCATGGGAGCGCCGCCGGAACCGGAAAAATTCGCATCGAACGCCTTGCTTTGATCGGGAACGACCGCAGCGGCCCAATATTTGTCGCTCAGACCGGCCCAGCCGCCGGTGCCGGAGAAACTTTTCGAGGCATGCTCTTCCTTTTCGATCTTGTCATACTTTATTTGCTGGACGCCGGAGTCGCCCGCCAACCCGGAAAAGCCCTCATGCAGAACGGAGTAACTCTGTGACTCGGGCCGGCCATGGCGTTTGACAAAAGCATAAGGATGCAAGGTTACGGGCTCCGCCGTCTTATTTTCGACGCTGTCCGTCACCGTAAACATATAATGATTGTCGATTGCGATCCTGCGGTGAAACACGAGACCCTTGCCATCGTCATAGGTGAGCGTCACCGGCGAATTTTCGGTAAGGGTATCACGGTCCGCTTGCCATAAGCTGTTGGGTCCGGGCAGCGGCAAAGACGCGCCTGGCGGGGAAAGAAATCCCCACTCGGCATAATAGGGATAAGCCGTTCCCGCGGGCGAGA
>JAFMSB010000429.1 GCA_017353815.1 Methylocapsa sp.
CCACGCCGATCGATGTGCGCAATCAAAGCGCGATGGCGGAATGGATCGCGGACCTTGACCATCGCCTCTGCTTCGATCTTGCCATTGCCAATGCGGGTATAACGACCGGGCTTGCCGCGCAAGAGTTTGCGGAAGATCCGGCATCCGTGCGGGCAATTACCGCAATCAATCTCATCGGCGTCTTCAACACGGTCGAGCCCCTTCTCGCGCCAATGTGCGCGCGCGGAGCGGGCCAAATCGCGCTCATGGGATCGATCGCCGGCGTTCGCGGCCTGCCTTACTCTCCCGCCTATTGTGCGGCAAAGGCCGCGGTACATGCCTATGCCGAATCGCTGCGGGGCCGGCTTGAGCCCCGAGGGGTGCGAGTCAGCCTCATCGTTCCGGGATTTGTGAAAACACCGTTAAATAATAGTATAGACGCTATAAAGCCACTCGAAATGACGGACTCCCGCGCCGCCGCCCTGATCCGGAACGGTCTGGAGCGGCGCAAACCGGTGATCGCCTTCCCAAAACCGCTCTATTACCTCGCGCAGCTCGCCCGCGTTCTGCCGATTCGCCTCGTCGACAAGATCATGGAAGGTATCGAGGTCAACATTCCCCGCACGAAGGAACGTAATGATTAACGAAACCTTGCTCTTTACCCCGATTCGCGAACACTTTTCTGCCATATTTTGAAGTAACGGGGCCTATTCACTCAATTAATGAAACAAATTGTTGCAATTTGTTTGTTGTGGAAACCTCCTGTTTAAGGTTCAAGGCCTAGGCGCTACTGGCCAATATGGCTGAGGTAGGCTAATCATTTGCTTGCTCGAATCAGGCGCGCGGGAGCCGGTATGGATTGCCGCAGCGCCGCTGCCCTCCGGCGAAAAAGACGCAACGAATGCGCAAGCTTGAGTGATGCAGCCGGAGACGGGCGCGGGGGCTTGGCTCGTGGACTTCGTCGGCTTCTTCACCATTCTCGGCGGCGCCGGCCTGACCGTCGCCATTGCTGGTCTCCTTTTTGTTGGCGTAAGCTTTCTCATTCTCGTCGCGGTGAGCATCTTCGAGCAGGCAAGCGGGCGCTTAACCGGGAAATTGCTCCCAAAAGCCTCGCTGCACGGCGCCGCGTTTCCGCATGTACTCGTGCAAATTCCTGTCTTTAACGAGCCTGCGGTGGTTGCCGGCGCTCTTCGCGCTGCGGCAGCACTCGATTGGCCCCGGGACAAACTTCATATTCAGCTTCTCGATGACAGCACGGATGAAACGGCACGAATCGCATCGCCGCTCGTGTCTGAGCTGATTCGGCAGGGATACGACGTGTTGCATCTTCGCCGGCCCTGGCGGCGCGGCTATAAGGCGGGCGCACTGGCCGCGGGCCTTGCTCATTCGGATGCGCCTTTTGTCGCCATTCTCGATGCTGACTTCCGCCCGCCGCCAAATTGGCTGCGAGAGACGATCCCAGCCCTCATTGCCGATCCTGCGGCGAGCTTCGTGCAATCGCGCTGCGAATTTGCCAACTGCGGCACAAACTGGCTGACAAGGGCGCAAGGCCTCATGTTCGACGCCCATTTCGTCATCGAGCAGGCGGCACGCCATCGCGCGGGCTGGCTTTTTCAGTTCAATGGAACGGGCGGCATCTGGCGGCGCGCCGCCATCGATGCGGCAGGGGGATGGTC
>JAFMSB010000014.1 GCA_017353815.1 Methylocapsa sp.
TTGCCGGAGGCGAGTTTTGGCAGGCCCGGCAGGATTTCGAACCGCGCGGGGATCATATAGGCAGGCAGACTCGCGCGCAGCTCGCTCCGCAGCGATTTTAGCTCGATCTCGGCCTCGAAGGAGGGCACCAAAAAGGCAACCAGCTCCTCGCTGCCGTTTCCATCGCGCAAAACGGCGGCGGCCTGCGCAATGCCTGGGAGGTCCGTGAGTTTTGCTTCGATCTCCCCCAATTCGACGCGAAAGCCGCGCACCTTGACTTGGTCGTCGATCCTGCCCCGGAAAAGAATATTGCCGTCTGGATCGATCTCCACAGCATCGCCCGAGCGGTAGAGGACGGGATCGGGAGGATCGGCAACAAAGGGATTTTTGATGAATTTCTCGCGGGTCAAAAGATCGCGGCGCAAATAGCCCTTTGCGACGCCCGGGCCGCCAATGAGAAGCTCGCCTTCAACTCCGCGAGGAAGGAGCTCGAGACGGTCATTGGCGACGTAACAGGTATAGTTGGCGATCGGACGGCCGATTGTAATTGGCAGCTCCGGCCGGACCTCCGCAACCGTTGCGACGACCGTCGTTTCCGTTGGGCCATAGGAATTGAAGATCTTGCGCCCCGCCCTTGACCAGCGCGCGGCAATGGCGGGCGGGCAGGCTTCCCCGCCGAGGATGATGAGCCGCAAACTTGCCACATCCCGCGGCAATAGCCCCAGAAGCGTGGGAACCGCATCGACCACCGTCACGCCATGCGCCTCCATGACGCAAGCGAGCCTCTCCGTCTCGCCGAGGAGGGCGGCGGATGCCACAAACAGGCTCGCGCCGGCAAGATAGGGAATCCAGATTTCCTCCATCGAAAGATCGAAGGCAACGGAGGAGCCCTGGAAGACAATATCGTCCGCCCTGATGCCGTAGATCTCATTGGCGGCGCGCAGATAGTGGCAGATGTTGCGGCCCGGGATTGCGATGCCTTTCGGGGTGCCGGTCGAACCCGAGGTGTAGATGACATAGGCGGGATCGCCCGGCCGGGCGCCGAGGGAGCGAGCATTAACCTTTGCGGAATTTTCCGATTGCGCCGGGGCGGCCGCGAGCTCGGCGCTGATCCATATAGGGCAAGAGGCCGTGATCTTTGCGCTAAAGGCTGGCGCGGTTACTAGGCAAAAGGCCTCGGCATCCGCCAGGCAGGTGGCGACCCGCTCAGGAGGAGCATCGGCATCGAAAGGCAGCCAGGCTGCGCCGATTTTGGCAATCGCGATTTGGGCAATCAGAAGCTCGGTTCCGCGCGGCATCCATAGACCAGCAACTCGCCCGGGGCGCAAACCCCTTCGAACGAGGCCGCGGGCGATCGTCTCGGCTCTTTGATCGGCTTCCGCATAGGTGAGCTTGTCCTCCTCCGTAGCCATGGCAATGGCGCCGGGGCACCTTTCGACCGTGGCCGAAAAAATTTCGCAGAGCAGCTCGTCGCGGATCAGATCCGTTCGCTCAGGGCCTCGCAATACGGCGGCGGCGGGCGCCGCCTTGGGCACGGCATCATTTTGGAATTCCTGTGCTTTCGATGGCCTATAAAGCATCATTCACCTGCTGGGGCGCCGCCGTTTGCGGACAACCATCCGCCCGGAAATTGGCATGAGAATGTCTCACGCTGTGCTTCCGCCAGCGCGCGGCGGCTGCGGGGACCCCTTTGGCCGCTGGCTGCTTAGCCTCGTGGCGGGCGCCTCAGCGGCCCGGCCCAGGCTTTGGTAATTCTATAACAGAAGCGTCTTCTGCTGCCCAAATGGCAGCAAGACCGCGCTTCCACAAGCTGTAGAGCGCTCCCCATTCTGACCAATTTGTCTGAATGGTTCATGAACTCTGGTTCTCGCCCTTTGCAGTGCGGCTGAGGGTTCGCCGCGCCGTCCGCCAACCTTGTAGCTGTCTGCCTACCGCGGATTAGTTCATTTGAGGCCAGGGAACCGCTGGAAGTCGCGGCCCGTGGTGCAGGCCGCCGGGCCATGCTCCAGCGCAATTGCGGCAAGCACCGCATCCATCACCAGCGACCTGTGGCTTGGCTGTCCTGCGGAAGAGCCGTCCGGAGCGCCGCGACTCTGCCTTATGTTTGGCCGCCATTTCCTCTTCCAAGGTGGGTGCCGTTCGCATGTTTTGGGCGCGTGCCCGCAACGCGCGGAGCTTCGCGAATTCCGCCGTCGCGAAATGGCGCCCGGCGATTGCGGCTCTGCAGCGCCCGTTTAAACAGCATCAAAATCTCGCCGGTCTTACTTTTCGTAAGACAGGCCGTAATACATGCGGCTTATTTTTGGCTCTGCACGATTTCAGGCGGGAACCTTTATGAGAATGTTTCACGCAAAACATTTCTCGATGGATTCCGAGGTGCCTGCGGCTGTCGGCTTGCTGGCGCGGTGCTTTAAGCTCGGATGCCGGCTCAGGCGCTTTTTTGGCTGGCCCAGCGTAAAGCCTCGACGCCCGGGAGCTTCTTGCCCTCGAGCCATTCGAGAAAAGCCCCGCCCGCCGTCGAGACATAAGTGAAATCGCCCGCAACGCCGGCCAAATTGAGCGCCGCGATCGTATCGCCCCCGCCCGCGATTGACTCAAGCGCGCCGACCTCGGTGAGCTGGGCCGCAACCCTGGCGATCGTCAGCGTGCCAGTATGAAAGGGCGGAACCTCAAACGCGCCGACGGGCCCGTTCCAAACAAGCGTGCGGGCGGAGGCAAGGATGCCGACCGCCTGCGAAATGGTGCGCGGGCCGATGTCGAGGATCATCTGATCCTCGTCCACCGAATCGACATCCACGGTCTTGGTCCGCGCATCGGGCTCAAGCGCGGTTGCAGCAATGGCATCGGCGGGCAGCACGAGCTTGCATTTGGCTCCTTCCGCATCGGCAAGAATCTTGCGCGCGGCGTCGGCAAATTTCGGCTCACAGAGCGATTTGCCGACGCGTTTGCCGCTCGCGAGCAAAAGCGTATTCGCCATGCCGCCGCCGACGAAGAGATAGTCGACCTGGCGCATAAGACTGCCTAGAAGCTCGAATTTGGTCGAGACCTTGGCGCCACCGACGATCGCCGCAAGCGGCCGCTTGGGATCGGCAAGCATGCGCTTGAGCATCTCAAGTTCGAGCTGCATGCTGCGCCCGACATAGGCAGGAAGCTTATGCGCGAGGCCCTCAGTTGAGGCATGGGCGCGATGCGCCGTCGAAAAAGCATCGTTCACGTAAATGTCGCCAAGCTCGGCAAGCGAAGCTACAAAGACCGGATCGTTCTCGATCTCGGCGTCATGGAACCTTGTGTTTTCGAGCACAAGAATATCGCCGTCCTTCATCGCGCCGGCGGCGCTCTTTGCGACCTCTCCAACGCAGTCCGAGGCAAAAGCGACGTAACGCCCGAGCCGGCGCTCGAATTCCACAGCGACGGGTTTGAGCGAGTTTCGCGCATCGGGCCCGCCTTTGGGGCGGCCGAGGTGGGAGAGAATGATAACCCTTGCCTTGCGGTCGGAGATTTCACGAATGTTCGCAAGAACGCGCTCGATCCGAGTTGTGTCGGTGATCCGGTAATCCTCCATCGGGACGTTGAGATCGGCCCGCACGAGCACCCGCTTGCCAGCCACATCGACGTCATCGAGTGTGCGGAAGACATAAAAAGGCGCGGCTCTTGTCACAGGAGTTTTCCCATGACGGCGGCGACATCGGCCATGCGGTTCGAAAATCCCCACTCGTTATCGTACCAAGACATGACGCGCACGAATGTGCCGTCCATGACCTTGGTTTGATCCATGTGAACGACCGAAGAATGGGGGTCGTGATTGAAGTCGACCGACACATTCGGGCTCTCGGTAAAGGAGATGATGCCCTTCATCTGCTGCTTGGACGCCTGTTTGACTACCTCCTTGATTTCTTCGGCGGTTGTCTTGCGCTTGGCAACGAATTTGAGATCGACAACAGACACATTTGCAGTCGGCACGCGGATTGCCGCGCCATCAAGCTTTCCTTTGAGCTCGGGCAAGACTAGGCCAACGGCGCGCGCGGCGCCCGTCGTCGTCGGAATCATCGAAAGCGCCGCGGCGCGCGCCCGATAGAGATCCTTGTGATACGTGTCGAGGGTCGGCTGGTCCCCGGTGTAGGAATGGATCGTCGTCATGAAGCCGGTCTCGATGCCGATCGCATCGTGCATGATTTTCGCGACCGGAGCGAGGCAATTGGTCGTGCAAGACGCATTGGACACGACCAAATGATCCTTTGTCAGCTTGTCGTGATTGACCCCGAAGACCACGGTCAAATCGATATTGTCGCCCGGCGCGGAGACGAGCACGCGCTTGGCGCCCGCCTTGAGATGCGCCGAGGCTTTTTCCTTCGAGGTAAAAAGCCCGGTGCATTCGAGCGCGATATCGACGGAAAGTTCCTTGTGCGGCAATTCTTTGGGATCGCGTAGAGCGGTGACTCGGATGGGCCCCGTGCCGCAATCGAGCGAGTCCTTTCCAATTTTGATCTCGGCGGGAAAACGGCCGTGCACCGAGTCGAAGCGCAGCAGATGGGCGTTGGTCTCGACAGGCCCGAGATCGTTGATGGCGACAATCTGAATGTCCTTGCGCTTCGACTCGACAATCGCGCGCAGGATGTTGCGGCCAATGCGGCCAAAACCGTTGATAGCGACTCGAATCGCCATGGCGTCTCCTTGCATAGCCGAAAGCTGTGACTGAAGCGCCGCTCCGGGCGCGTCTCTGATCGAGGAAAAGTTAGTTCCCGCAGCGCCGCTTGGCAGCGGCCGCGACGGCTTCTGGCGTGATTTTGAACGAATTGTAAAGGTCTTTGTAGGGCGCGCTCGCGCCGAAACTCGTCATTCCAATAAAAATCCCGTCTTCGCCAATGATGTCATCCCAGCCAAACCGCACAGCTGCCTCAACTCCGATGCGCACGGGCGCATCGCCGACAATCTCTTTGCGCCTGGCTTGGTCCTGCTTTGGGAAGAGATCCATGCAAGGAACCGAGACGACGCGCGCGGCAATTCCGCTTTCGGCAAGTATGCTCTGCGCGCCTAGCGCAACCGCCACTTCGGATCCGGAGGCGAAGATCGAGACCTTTACCGGGCTTCCGTTGGCGGGCGAAATCTCGTAGGCCCCCGCGGCCGACAGGTTTTCAGGGGTGTAAGCGCTGCGGACTGGGGGAAGATTTTGCCGCGTCAGTGCGAAGACCGAAGGTGACGTCTTGGCTTCAAGCGCGAGCTGCCAGCATTCGAGCGTTTCCGTTTGATCGGCGGGGCGGAACACAAGCATGTTGGGCATCGCGCGCAGGGCGGCGAGATGCTCGACAGGCTGATGGGTTGGGCCATCTTCGCCGAGGCCGATCGAATCATGAGTGAAGACCTGGATTATGCGAATGCCCATGAGCGCCGCAAGGCGCAAGGATGGGCGGCAATAATCGGAAAAGATCAGAAATGTGGCACCAGATGGAATAAAGCCGCCATGCAAGGCTATGCCGTTGATCGCTGCCGCCATGCCATGCTCGCGCACCCCCCAATGAATATAGCGGCCGTGGAATGAGGAAGGCGCGATCTCGGGGGTTGCCAGAACCTTGGTGTTGTTGGATGGCGTAAGATCGGCCGAGCCGGTCAGCAGCTCGGGAACCGCCTTTGCCAGAACTTCGAGCACAGACTGGGAGGCTTTGCGGGTCGCGACAGATGTGCGATCCGGCGTGAGCTTGCGTTTGTAGGCAAGGGCGGCCTCGCAAAGAGCAGCGGGCAGGTCGCCGCGCAGCCGGCGCTCGAATTCCTCGCGCTTGTCTTTCGGCAGAAGGCCGAGCGCCGCTTCCCACGCCTTTCGGCTCCGGGCGCCGCGCTTGCCGGCCCTGCGCCAGGCCGCCAAAATGCGCTCCGGGATTACGAAAGGTTCATAAGGCCAGTTGAGCTTGCGCCTTGCCCCGGCTATCTCCTCGGCCCCGAGCGGCTCGCCATGCGCCTTTGATGTGCCGGCGCGGGTGGGCGCGCCGAAGCCGATCATGGTCCGGCAGGCAATCAGGCTGGGCTTTGGCGATTTCTGGGCCCTGCGCAGAGCACGTAGGATAGCGTCTGGATCATGGCCGTCGACGCGCGCGGCATTCCAATTGCAGGCCTGGAAACGTTTCACCTGATCGTTGGAATCGGCAAGCGAAGCGGGTCCGTCAATCGTCACGCGGTTGTCGTCATAAAGCACGATCAATTTGCTCAGCCCGAGGTGGCCCGCAAGGGAAATAGCTTCGTGGCTGATCCCCTCCATGAGGTCGCCGTCGGAGTCCAGAACATAAGTGTAATGATCGACGATTGAGCCAAATTCGGCATTCAGCAAGCGTTCGGCGAGCGCCATGCCGACCGCATTGCCAAGGCCCTGGCCGAGCGGGCCGGTGGTTGTTTCCACCCCAGGCGTATGGCGGTATTCCGGGTGGCCGGGGGTAAGGGAGCTGAGCTGGCGGAAGCGCTGCAGCTCCTCGACCGTCATGCCGGGCTCTCCGGTCAGGTAGAGAAGGGAATAGAGCAGCATCGAGCCATGGCCGGCAGACAGGACGAAACGGTCCCTGTCTGGCCAGGAGGCGGCACCTGACTCATATTTGAGCACCCGGGTAAACAGAACAGTGGCGGCATCGGCGGCACCCATGGGCAGGCCTGGGTGGCCGGATTTAGCCTTTTCGACGGAGTCCATGGCGAGCGCGCGGATGGCGTTTGCCATCTCGTCGTGGGTGGGTTTTTCGCGCGCGGGCCTACTCCGTTCGCCAGCCGGGAATCTCAACGCCATGGCGGGGGCCTTGGGGAGGCCGCACCAGCCCCGGCGGACCCCGGTGGATAAGCGGTGGCAGTTACAGCTTGGCTGGGGCCAAAGGCTTGAATCAAAGTGTTACCTATGTTTCCTTCCAGCGTCCCTTAGTTTTAGAAGCGGGATCACGGGCGAGCTTTTGGTGTTTCTGCCGCAGGAATTGCCTTTATTTTCCAGCCGCACCGGGGCAGGGGCGAGACATAGCGTGCAAGAGATGGTTTGTCGACTGCCGCGGGGAGCGGGCAGGTGCAACGGGGTGCCTCCGGCCGGTTTGCATGGCCGCGGCCCTCAAGAGGGAAATTTGCTTCTCGGGGATGGATTTCGCCGGCGATGTGGGGCGTGAGTGAGAGCATAGCGGCGGGGGCCGCCTTGCCGGAATGCCTCGAGGAGGCTTTGCGCTCGCTCAGGGGCGCGCTTGAGAAGCTCGCAGCGGCGGCCGAAAGGCACGCCAGGGCAGAGAGTCTTCGCACCAATCACGAGGAGGAGCTCGCCATCATGCAAGATGACCGTGCAAGGCTTGGGGTGGAGCTCGATGGCGCGGCTGCGCGGGTGAAGGCGCTGGAATTGGCCAATGACGAGGTGCAGCGCAGGCTCGATCATGCCGGCGCCGAGATAAAGGCGATTCTCGCCGGGTTTGAGGCTGGCGATGGCGGCTAGGTGCCGCAAGGAGGGCGGCATGGCGGAACTAACGGTCGTGATCGCGGGCCGGACCTATAGGCTCGCTTGCGGCGAAGGAGAGGAAGACCGCCTTGAGGATCTGGCCCGGCTGGTCAATGCCAAAATCGCCGCCATAAAACAGCGCTTTGGCGCCATTGGCGATCAGCGCCTCACGGTAATGGCCGCGATTACCCTTGCCGATGAGTGGGCCGAGGCCAAAGACCAAATCCGCGAGCTTGAGGCCGAGGTGGCGAGGCTCAAAATGGCCGCTGCCGGCGCGCCCCCTTGGGCAAGCGGACTTGCGGCATCGCTCGGCGAAGCCGCGCAGCGCATCGAGAGAATGGCGCAGGAGCTCAACGAATCGAGCCGGATATAGGCCCGCGCATATTGTCAAGAGCGAGGAAAGGCCTTTGAGTGCAAAGTGACACATAGAGCGCGGCGCGAGCCTAACTTCCTCGCCCGGCCAAAAAATGGATTAAGCGTTGGACACTCACGCTGATCCGCGCAGCCGGGCCAAAGCAACCGGCGAGAAAGCCCGCTTTCGGCGGCCGCGGCGGGCGCCGATTCTCGTAGCGGTCCTTCTGGCCGCGGCGGCTCTTCTTGCTGTTGCCCCCATCCGGGAGCCGCTTTTGCGCGCCGCGGGATGGGCGCTCGTCGTGGATGAGCCGGCCGCGCCGTCCGACATTATCGTCATATCGGTCGATTCCGGTGGCGCAGGCGCGCTCGAAGCGGCCGATCTTGTCAAAAGCGGCGTCGCGGCGCGCGTTGCGGTCTTTACCGATCCTCCGAGCGGCGAGGATTACGAGTTCATCCGCCGCGGGCTGCCTTACGAGGATGCGAGCGCAAGACAGATTCGCCAGCTTCGCTGGCTTGGCGTAACCGATGTCATGCAAATCCCTCGATCGGAGGCCGGAACCGAGGGCGAAGGCGAGGCGCTTCCACGCTGGTGCGACGAGCACCAGTTCCGGTCCCTTGTGTTTGTCGCGGCAAAAGACCATTCGCGGCGTGTGCGCCGTGTCCTGAACCGGGCCATGAAGGGCCACGCGGCACGGGTTACGGTTAAGGCCGCGCGTTACTCGGATTTCGACCCCGGCCGGTGGTGGCAAACGCGCGAAAACATCCGGACAGAGGTCATTGAGCTGCAGAAGCTCATGCTCGATGTTGTTCTGCACCCGCTCTCGTTTTGATTTCGGGTGCATGATCAAGTGAGCGGATGAGATCCCGCCGGTCCGGTGGATCGCAACTCAACCGGCGCCGGTTGCGCCGGATCGATGCTGCAGGTTCAGCGCTTTGTGCAAGCCAGACGTGTTTTATTGGCGGCGCTCAGCTTACGCGCCCGAGGCGCAAGATTTCCCATTCGAGTTCCACACCGCTCGTCTCAAAGACGCGGCTGCGGACCATCTCGCCCAAAGCTTCTAGGTCAGCCGTTGAGGCCTTGCCGCGGTTGATGAGAAAATTGCAGTGGAGCTCCGAAACCTGGGCATCTCCCACCCTGAGGCCGCGGCAGCCCGCTTTGTCGATCAATTCCCAAGCCTTGCGGCCCGGCGGATTCTTGAAGGTTGAGCCGCCGGTGCGGGTATTCACCGGCTGGGTCAGCGCGCGCAGGCGGGTGATCGCCGCCATCTCCGCAAGTATCTTGGCAGGGTCGCCAACGCTGCCTCGAAATCCGGCGCCGGTAAAAACAACATCCCCGGGCACGCCGCAATGGCGGTACGAAAAGCCCATATCCGCAGGCTGAAATTCCCGCACGCGGCCGCTGCGGTCAATGCCCCGGCAAGAAACCAAAACATCCGCGGTTTCCGAACCATAAGCCCCGGCATTCATCCTGAGCGCGCCGCCTATGGTGCCGGGTATGCCGCGAAAAAAGGCAAGGCCCGCAATGCCCGCATTGGCGGCGGCCGATGCAAGCTTTACATCCGGCACAGCGGCTCCGGCGCGCAAGGTCAAACCATCGGTCTCAAGATTCTGGAATGCCCTTCCAAGCCGGGTCACCACGCCCGCAATACCGCCTTCGCGGATGAGAACATTTGAGCCCGCGCCAAGCACCAAAACGGAAATTGCGGGATCGAGGCGAGAAAAAAAATAGCTAAGGTCGCATTCGTCTTCAGGCTCGAAAAGGACTTGCGCCGGGCCACCGGTCCGGAACCAAGAGAACGGCGCCATTGGGGCGTTTGCCGCAAGTTTGCCGCGCAGCCCGGGCAACTGACCACGGAGCCCCGGCACAATGTCTTTGAAGAGGGGTGTCGTGCCGCCCTTATCAGGAGAGAGCATCGCAAACCGCATCCGCGGCGAGCTGGCCCGGCAGCGCATGCGCCCATTGGGTAATATTGCCGGCGCCAAGGAAAACGATGTAATCGCCCTGCTTTGCGAGCGAGCAGATGAGAGCCGGTAGATCCTCCGGACTTTTGAGCGGGAGCACATGGGTATGCCCGTGCGCCTTGAGCCCAATTACCAAGGAATCCCGGCTTGCACCTTCGATTGGCGCTTCGCCTGCCGGATAGACATCGGCCACAATCACAACGTCGGCATCATCAAACGCGCAGACGAAACCATCAAAAAGGGAGTGAAGCCTTGTATAGCGGTGCGGCTGAACGATGGCGATGACGCGGCCTTTGGCCGACGCGCGGGCAGCGCGCAGGACGGCTGCGATTTCGACCGGATGGTGGCCGTAATCATCGAATATGGCAGCTCCATTCCATTCGCCGACCCGCGTAAAGCGGCGCTTGACCCCGCCAAATCCGGAAAGCGCCTTTCTAATCGTTTCGCCGCCGATTCCGAGCCGGTGGGCGACGGCGATCGCCGCCGTGGCGTTCAGTGCGTTGTGATGGCCGGGCATTGGAAGCTCGATGTTATCGAGCATCGCCTTCGCGCCATTGTCCGGATCGCGGATGAGAACCCTAAAGCGCGAGACCCCGTTCGAAAGATCGAGATCGGTGATTTGAACCCCGGCATCCGGTGCCACGCCATAAGTTATCACGCGCCGGTCTTCGATCGTGGCGGCAAGCTCGCGCACCGTTGGGTGATCGGCGCACATGACCGCAAAACCATAAAAAGGAATGTTTTCGACAAAGGCGCGAAAGGCCTCCTTGATCGCGGCAAAGGTCTTGAAATGGTCGAGATGCTCCGGATCGATGTTGGTCACGATCGCGATATCGGCTGGAAGCTTAAGAAACGTGCCGTCGCTTTCGTCGGCTTCGACCACCATCCAATCGCCGCTGCCAAGCCGCGCGTTGGTGCCATAGGCATTAATGATCCCGCCATTGATCACGGTCGGGTCGAGTCTCCCGGCTTCGAACAGTGCGGCGACGAGCGATGTCGTGGTTGTCTTGCCGTGTGTGCCTGCAACTGCGACACAATGCTTGAGCCGCATGAGCTCGGCAAGCATCTCGGCGCGGCGCACGACCGGCAAATGCTTCGTGCGCGCGGCAGCAAGCTCGGGATTGTCGCGCTTGATCGCAGTCGAGACGACAACGACCTGGGCCGCGCCGAGATGCCCTCCGTCATGGCCAATGTAGATGAGCGCGCCTTTGCCCCGCAGCCGCGTAACATTGGCATTCGCGGCGGCATCCGATCCCTGCACCTTGTAGCCAAGGTTCAACAAAACCTCGGCAATCCCCGACATGCCTATGCCGCCGATGCCGATAAAATGGATCGGGCCGAGTTTATCCGGCAGTCTCATGGGCCTTGTCCTTGTCGCTCGTTAAACCCTGCACGAGGCGCGCGAGCCTGTCGGCGGCATCGGGGATGCCCACGCGCCTTGCCGCCGCGGCGCGGGCTGCAAGAGCGGGCATATCCGAGAGCACCTCGGAAAGAGAACTCGCCAGCCATTGCGGCGAAAATACGCTCTGCGCGGCCACGGCGGCGGCCCCGGTTGCGGCAAGCTGCCCGGCATTTGCGGCCTGATCCTGGTCGAGAGCGTGAGGGAGCGGCACCAAGATTGCCGGACGGCCGATCACCGCGAGTTCCGACACCGTCGAAGCGCCCGCCCGGGCAATAACGAGATGAGCTTGCGCCATCCTTGCCGGCAGATCGGGGAAAAAGGGCTTGACCTCGGCATCCATGCCCAATGCCGCGTAAGCGCTGCACACCCGGGTGACATCCTCGGAGCGCGCCTGTTGAACGAAGATGAGTTTTCGCCGGTCATCCTCGGCGAGCAGCGCAATCGCGGCAGGCACGATGTCGGAAAATATCCGGGCGCCCTGAGACCCCCCCGTAACGAGGACGCGTAATTTGCCATCGGACCCGCCCGGAAAGGGCGTTCGCGCCGCCTCAAGGACCATTGGCCGGACAGGGTTGCCGGTCAAATGCACCCGCGGTTGCAAGCCTTCGGGCAGGCCCTCAAGGACGGCAAATCCCTTGGCGATGACACGGGCGCTTGGAGCAAGAAACCGGTTGGCGCGCCCGATGACCGCATTGCTTTCGTGCAAGAGCGTTGGGATGCCAAGCCATGCTGCGGCAAGAAGCGGGGGAACCGCCGGATAGCCGCCAAAACCAATGACCGCGCCCGGCTCAATCCGCTTAAGGAGCCTTCGCGCGGAAAGAGTGCCTGCTGCGAGCGTCAAGAGCGCGTTCGCCCGCAAAAATATCGCGCCTTCGCTGGGAGAGGCAGCGGCAATGAGGTGAGTGTCGCGGGCAGGAAAATCGCCGCCATATTGCCGCGCTCTTTCGTCGGTGACGAGGTGAACCTCGAAGCCGCGGAGCGCAAGCGCTTGGCTCAATGCCGCCGCCGGGAACAAATGGCCGCCGGTGCCACCCGCGGCAACCACTGCGCGCAGCCCCGCCCTCATGCTGCGGCATCCGCCGGCATTGGGGCAAGGATCGCCGAACCCGGCCGCTTGCGCAACAAAGCAATCAGAAAGCCGACGGCAAGAGCGAGCGAGATCAGCGAGGAGCCGCCATAGGAGAGAAACGGCAGAGTCATACCTTTGGCCGGGATAAGATGCACATTGACCGCCATATTGATTGTGCTCTGCAGGCCAAAAAGAAGCACGAGGCCCGCTGCCGCAAGCCGGCAGAAAGGATCCACGGTGCGTGCCGCCGCGAGCAGGCCGCGCAAAACTATGAACGCGAATATTGCGGCGATCAGGAGACAGGCAGCTACTCCGAATTCTTCTGCGGTCACCGCAAAAATGAAATCGGTGTGGGCGTCGGGGAGAATGCGCTTGACCGTCCCTTCTCCGGGCCCTTTGCCGAACCAGCCGCCAGAGAGAAAACAATTGAGCGCGGTGTCGATCTGAAACGTATCGGCAATGCCGCCGCCCGCGGCGCCGGGATCGATGAACCGCAGCACCCGGGCGCGCACATGCGGCACCAATTTATATGCAAGCAGGGCCCCGCCCGCACCCGCACCGCCTATTCCTGCGACCCAAAACCAGTGAAGCCCGGCCATGAAGAAAAGCGCGGCCCAGATGAGCGAAACGAGCATCGTCTGGCCGAAATCGGGCTGAAGGATGAGCGGAACGATCGTGACGGCTAGCAGAAATATTGCAAGAAGGATTGCGGGAACATCGCGCCTCTTGGCTCCTTCGGAAAAAGCCCAGGCCACGAGAACGACAAAGGCCGGCTTTAAAAACTCGGATGGCTGAATGCCAAAAATCCACCGCCGCGATCCTTTGATCTCCTGGCCAAAAAAGAGGGCAATGAGGATCAATGCGAGCGAAATCGAAAACACGAATAGCGCGGCGCGCCGGACCTGGCGCGGCGAGAGAAAGGAAGCCCAAAGCAGCACCGCAATCGACGGAAAAAGATAGAGCGCATGGCGGTGCACGAAATGGAAGGCCGGAAGATTGAGCCGCTCCGCAACCGGCGGGCTGCCGGCCATCGTCAAGACGAGTCCCAGCACCATCAGTGCCCCGGTGGCCGCCAAAATCCAGTGATCGATGGTCCACCACCAGTTCGCCAGACTCGACCTTTCGGTGCGCGATACCATGTTGCTTTCCCCGATTTGCCTGTCTAAAGCGGCTTTTTTCCCGCCAGCAAAGCATTGACGACCGCGCGGAACCAATCTCCGCGTTTCTCGAAATCCGCGAATTGGTCGAAGGAGGCCGAAGCAGGCGAAAGCAGCACGACAGGCGATTCGAGACCGCTTGCCTGGGCGTCGCGCGCCGCTGCCGGAACAGCCGCCTCGAGCGTGCCGCAGAGTTCAAAAGGAAAAGAATCTCCGATCGTTTGGGCAAAAAGCCCGGCCGCCTCGCCGATCAAATAGGCCTTAACGATACGGTCGAACAAAGGCCGCAACGGCTCGATACCGCCCGCTTTCGCCCTGCCGCCCGCGATCCAAAACACCCTCTCGAAGGCAAGAAGCGCCTTTTCCGCGGCATCGGCGTTAGTCGCTTTCGAATCATTGACAAAAAGAACTTTTCCGAGCCTGCCCACTTCTTCCAGCCGGTGCGGCAGGCCAGGAAAGGTCCGCAGGCCCTGCGCTATCCGGCCGGGATCGCTGCCAAGCGGTCCGAGTGCCGCAACCGCAGCCGCCGCATTTTGCGCATTATGCCTGCCCCGCAGTGAAGAAATCCCGGCAAGATCGCCAGCCAAATGCGTCGTCCCAGCGCAACGGCGCACCAGCGCCGTGCCCTCAAGGATGATAGCATCCTCGCATTGGTCGATCGCGAATTGCGCCACCGATACGCATGTTGTCCTGCCGCCCGATTTGATGCGTTGCCGCGCAATTGCGCGGGATTCCTCGTCGTCCATTCCGATGACTGCAAGGCCGGCTCGCTCCACGAGCCGTGCCTTGATGGCGGCATAGTTCTCCATCGTGCCGTGCCGGTCGAGGTGATCGGGCGTGATATTCAATAGCACCCCAACCGAGGGATCGAGCGAGGGCGCAAGATCGATTTGAAACGACGAGCACTCGACGACATGGACGCGGTCTTTTGCCGGCGCAGCAAGAGCCAAGACCGGCGTGCCGATATTGCCGCCGGTCTCGGTCTCGAACCCAAACCTGCGGAAGAGGTGCGCAACAAGGGCCGTTGTCGTTGATTTGCCGTTGGTGCCGGTGATTGCAACAAAGTCCGAGTCCGGTGCAATCTTGCGCCGCTCGCGGCAAAACAATTCGATGTCGCCGATGATCTCCACGCCGCGCTTTTGCGCCATCTGCACGGTC
>JAFMSB010000149.1 GCA_017353815.1 Methylocapsa sp.
AGGCAACAGGCTTACCGCACCGGCGGATGGAGTCATGGCACTATACCGATCTGCGCACGCTCATGCGCAGGGCGCTTCCGCTCGCCGCGCCCCCGGGGGAAAAACAAACCAAGGCGCTCGGCAGGGAACTCGCCAAAGCGCGTCTCAAGCAGCGTCTCGTCTTGGCCGATGGGTTTTTCGTCCCCGGATTGTCCACGGGGTTGCCGCCCGGCGTCGGCGTGCGGTCCCTCGCCCCGGTGCTCGCCGAGGGCCGCCCCGATCTTATCGCTTTGCTGGCGCAGAAGGATCTTGCCCCACAAGATCCGGCCGTCGCTCTTAATGCCGCCTTGATGCAAGACGGAGTTGTGGTCGAGATTGCTCCGGGGGCCAAGATTGCGGAGCCAATCCATCTCGTGCATGTTTCCGCTTCTCCTTCCCCTGCGGCAAGTTACACCCGCTCGATTCTGGTTCTGGGTGCGGGCTCGTCGGTCCACTTTGCCGAGTCATATCGTGCGGCCAATATGGCGCCCATCGCGCCAGAATCTCAGATCAACTCCTGTCTCATCCTATGCGCCGGCGACGGGGCCACGCTCTCCCACACGGCAGCGCTTATAGGCCGTGCGCCAGGCCGCCTCCAGATTGAAACTGTTATGGCGCGGCTTGGCAGCGGAGCCAAATTGGACAGTTTTGCGCTTACCGCCGGCCCCGGCTTGCTGCGGCGCCAGATATTCCTGCGCTTCGAAGGCGCAGGCGCACAAGCCGCCGTGAGCGGCGTCTCGCTGCTGCGAGGCCGGGAGCACGCCGATAGCACCTTGCGCATCGAGCATGCGGCGCAAGCATGCCTGAGCCGCGAGAGCTTCCGCTATGTTCTCGACGAGGAAGCAACGGGAGTTTTTCAGGGCCGGATCATTGTAGCGCCAGAGGCGCAAAAAACCGACGGCAAAATGCTTTGCAAATCCATTCTCCTGTCGGATTTGGCGGCAATGAACAGCAAGCCGGAGCTTGAGATTTTTGCCGACGACGTTGCCTGCGGCCATGGCGCGACCTGCGGCGGCCTCGACCCCGAACAGCTCTTTTATCTCCGGACAAGGGGCCTTGCCGCCGGAGAAGCGGAGGGCATGCTGCTCGAAGGTTTTGCGGGCGAATTGGTCGAGGCAATCCCCCACAAAGGCTTGGCCGCAGCTTTTCGCGAGGACATCGGCGCCTGGCTATCGGGCCGCAATTCCCCAAAACCGCCGGTCCATTCGCGCGGCAGCGGATCTTGAGGGGGGCGCCAGACGTTGAATGAGCCGATGAACAAACCCATCGCCGCCCAGCCGCCGCTTGCCCCGCTCGATAACGCGGCCCTGCGCGAGGACTTCCCGGCTCTCGCGGCAAAGGTCTACGGGAAGCCGCTCGTTTATCTCGATAATGCCGCCTCGGCACAAAAGCCGCGGCAAGTGGTCGAGCGGATGCTTTATGCCACTTACCATGAATACGCCAATGTCCACCGCGGCTTGCATTACCTCGCGAATGCCGCAACGGAGGCGTATGAAGCTGCGCGGGAGTCCGTTCGCGCCTTTCTCAACGCGGAATCATCGAGCGAGATCATCTTTACGAAGTCGGCGACGGAATCAATCAATCTCGCCGCTGCTTCCTTTGGCGAGGCCTTTATCAATGAAGGCGACGAAATCGTCCTCTCGATTATGGAGCATCACGCCAATATCGTGCCTTGGCATTTTTTGCGCGCGCGCAAGGGGGCGGTATTGAAATGGGTGGATGTCGACGATGAGGGTAATTTCCTGCTCGACTCATTCGAGCGCGCGCTGACGCCCAAAACCAAGATCGTCGCCATAACCCATATGTCGAATGTGCTTGGCACGGTCACGCCGGTCAAGGAAATTGCGAGGATCGCGCACGGCCGCGGCGTTCCGGTCCTGGTTGACGGCTCTCAAGGCGCCGTGCACGTTGATGTCGACGTCCAAGATCTCGATGTTGATTTTTATTGCCTCACCGGCCACAAGCTGTATGGGCCGACGGGGATCGGCGCGCTTTACGGCAAAATGAAATGGCTGGAAAAGCTCCCTCCTTTTCTTGGCGGCGGGGAGATGATCAACGAAGTTACACGGGATAACGTGACCTATAGCGATCCGCCGCAGCGCTTCGAAGCGGGCACTCCCCCGATCATCCAAGCCATTGGGCTTGGCGCGGCTGCTAACTACATGCAGGAAATCGGCCGCGAGAGAATTCACGCGCACGAATCCGCATTGAGCAAATATGCCCACGAGCGTCTGTCGCGCCTAAACTCATTGCGCATATATGGCCGCGCAAGAGGCAAGGGCGGGATCGTTGCCTTCAATATGCGGTCCGCGCATGCGCATGACATCGCCACCGTGTTGGATCAGTGCGGTGTGGCCGTCAGAGCCGGAACCCATTGCGCTCAGCCTTTGCTGGCGCGCTTTGGGGTCACATCGACCTGCCGGGCATCCTTTGCCCTCTACAACACCTATGAGGAAGCCGACAAACTGGTCGAATCGCTCATCAAAGCGGAGAAATTATTTGCCTGACAGCCAAGTAGCCATGTCCGAAGTCGAATCGCTCGAATCGCCGGCGCCCGGCGAGGCGGCGGAATCTGCGCCAAACGAACCCGTTTGGCTCTTCGATCCTTCGGTGCCAGAAGGCGAGCGCGAACGTCTCGCGAGCGACATCGCCGCGGCCCTTAAAACCGTGTTTGATCCCGAGATTCCGTGCGACATCTACGAGCTCGGATTGATCTACCGGGTGGAAGTGGACGCAAATATGCATGTCAAAATCGATATGACCTTGACCGCGCCGGGCTGTCCCGTGGCAAGCGAGCTTATCCGCGCGGTGGAGAGCGCGGCGGGCGCGGTGCCTGGCGTGATGGACGTCAGCGTGTCGATGGTCTTCGATCCGCCTTGGGATCAGGGTCGCATGTCGGACGAAGCGCGCATTTCGCTCGATCTCTTTTAGCCGGCCGCCAGGAAAATCTCGCTTGGGCCAGGCCTTGGCTTCGGACGCTGGTTCAATTGCCATCATTGTTAGGGCAAATTTCTAATTTTCTCTGTGAAACGGTCGATCTTCCCGGATCTTGGCGGGGCCCTCGCGTAACGCTCCTTCGTTCTGCCAATAGAATTCGGATCAAGGCTCGTCTTTCGCCGTTGGTGCGCGATGCGGCGCTCTTTGCATTTGCTCCGCTCCGGAATATAGGGAACCCGAAACCCCGCCTCTCGTTAGCGTCGGCCAATATTTTCATTCGAAACCTTCGCGAGCCTGAAAGCAAATACTTCCCCTTGGCGCCGCAAACCCGCCGCGGGAGAGCGCTTGGCCCGCGCTTGCGGCATGATCAACCGGGAGCCCGCCGCCACGATCAGTTCAGGCCTCGCGGCCCCCGAAAGCCAGCTGGGATAATCTCTTGCCTCTCGTCTCCGACCTCCTTTTTGAAGCCCGCACCGTGGCGAGAAGGCTCATCGAGCTCGCGGAGGGCCCGCACATCCGTCTTGGTGTCACGGGTCTTTCACGTTCGGGAAAAACTGTCTTTATTACCGCGCTGATCGAACATTTGACCAAGGCGGCAAGCCCCGCCCTGCGCGGGCGCAGGAATACTTTGCCGGTGTTCCGGGTTCACGCCGAAGGGAGGCTCATTGGGGGAACGCTCGAGCCGCAGCCCGATGACGCGGTGCCGCGCTTCACCTATGAGGATCATATTGCCGCTTTGTCCGGCCCGAAGGGGTCGCCCGGCCACCGGCATTGGCCCGAATCGACGCGGCGCATCTCCGAGCTGCGGCTGCGCCTTTATTTTAGCCAGCCCCCCGGCTTTCAGCCGGCACGGCAATCGCTATCGATCGATATTGTCGATTATCCCGGCGAATGGCTGCTCGATCTGCCACTTCTCACGAAGTCCTATGCCCAATGGTCGCGCGAGACCTTTGTCGCCTCGGCAAACGCCGCTCGCGCGCCTCTGGCGGCGGAATGGCGCGCCTTTGCAACGAGCGCCGATCCGCGCGCGGCGGCAAGCGAAGAGGATGCGCGGCGCGGAGCCGAGCTCTTTACCTGCTATTTGCGGGCCTGTCGCGACGGCGATTATCATTTTTCGACTCTCCCGCCCGGCCGTTTCCTCATGCCGGGCGATCTCGAGGGCTCGCCAGCGCTGACCTTCGCGCCTCTGGCCGCGGAAGAAGGCGAAATCTATCCGCCCGAATCCTTGGCGGCCATGATGGAGCGGCGGTACGAGGCCTATAAGACTTATGTCGTCAAACCTTTTTTCCGCAACCATTTCTCGAGGCTCGACCGCCAGATCGTGCTGGTCGATGCGCTTGCCGCCCTAAATGCTGGCCCGGCCGCGGTGCGCGATCTCGAGACCGCGATGACCGATGTTTTGGCAGCGTTCCGGGCCGGGCGGGGCAATATTCTGACAACCCTGTTCCGGCCCAAGATCGATAAGATCCTGTTTGCCGCCGCCAAGGCCGATCATTTGCATCACACGAGCCACGACCGGCTGGAAGCAATCTTGCGTCACTTGACCAAAAGAGCCATTGCCCGAGCCGAGAAGGTCGGCGCCGAGGTGGATGTGATTGCGCTTGCGGCAATCAGGGCGACGCGCGAGGCCAAGGTCGGGGGACCGGGAGAGCCCGCGCTTGAGGCGGTCGTCGGCACGCCGCTCAAAGGCGAGCGGATCGGGGACGAGGTTTTCGATGGAACAGCAGAGGCCGCGATCTACCCGGGCGAGCTCCCAGCCGATCCGGAAGCAGTCTTTCGCGAGGCGCCGCCCAAAAAGCCCGAGGATGTCGACTACCGCTTCGTCCGCTTCCGGCCGCCCGTCCCGGCGCGCGCAGCCGGCGGCTCGCTGTTGCCCCCGCCGCATATAAGACTCGACCGGGCGCTCCAATATCTTTTGGGCGACCGGCTCGGGTAGCAGCTTGACTCCAAAGCTTCCTCTTGCGCTTGCCGAGCACAGACAAAGCCCCCAAATGCGGCTTTTTGGTCTTTTGGCCTCCATCGCGCTTTTTTCGAACATCTCATCCTGAGGAGGCGCTGAAGCGCCGTCTCGAAGGATGAGGGGAGGACTAGCTCCCACAAAATCCCTGAGGAACCCACAAAGCGGGCGTCTCGAAGGGCGAGGGCGGTGTGGCGGCCTTTTCCAGGGCGGGACTGGCTAAAGAGCGGGGCAGCCGTATCCCGCCATCCCTCCATCGGCGGAATTTTGCGGGCTTGCTCGAAATCAATCCTTCCGGCTTCCTCACTGCAGTGAGCTTGCCTATCTTACAAAAAAAATTTTTCGTATCCTCCGCCCGGGACGCCGGG
>JAFMSB010000150.1 GCA_017353815.1 Methylocapsa sp.
GAAAGGGCTGAACTGCATTAAGCCTAGAGCCGCGAGTCATAAACATAACATAACGGAGGCCGTCCGGGAGAAACGCAATCTAGCGGCCCAGGTCATGTAAAAAGCAAGGCATATATGCTTAAGACTAACGCGCGAATCATCCAGCCTTAGTGTGGTGTTTGTTGCGGCCGACGTCCTGAAGTGGACCTCAATTTTAGGACCGATGACTCAGTTGGAGTATTGGCCGCGCTGTCGTGCTAGACGGAGCGAACCATGACGAAGAAAGGCAGACGCAAAATTGACACGGCGCTGAAAGCGAAGATCGCCCTTGAGGCGCTGCGGGAACAGGCGACGGCAGCCGAATTGGCGCAGCGTTACAAATTTCCACCCGAATCGGATTTGCGCCTGGAAGAAGCAGCTCCTTGAGCATGCAGCACGACCGTTCGATCCGGCGGTCGGGCCCGACGCCGAGAAGGCGGCACGGAAGACAGTCGATGAACTTTAGTCCAAGATCGGGCAGCTCCAAGTCGAAAATGATTTTTTAGGGCGGAGGTCCGGAAGATGAGCGCGCCGGACCCCAGGGCGATGCTCGACCGCGGCCATGCGATGCTTTCGATCCGCCGCCAGTGCGCGGTTCTTCATATCGCGCGCTCAAGCGTCTACCGACCAAAGGCGCCGGCCGACGATAACGATCTGGTGCTGATGTGCCGGATCGACGAGCTTGACCTTAAGTATCCGCGCCGGATGGCTGCGGTGCTGCCGGAGAATGGCGCGCGTCAATCGTAAGCGCGTGCAGCGACTCATGCGCCAAATGGGGAATGCGGCGCTCGGGCCGAAGCCCAAGACCTCGAAACCGGCACCTGGGCACAACGTCTGTCCCAATCTCCTGCGCGGAGTGACAATCGAGCGGCCGAACCGGGTTTAGGCGGCGGACATCACTTACATTCCCGTGCGTCGCGGCTTTCTCTAGCTCGCCGCTGTCATGGACCGGGCAAGCCAGGCGCTTCTTTCCTGGCGGCTATCGAACACGATGGACACCTCGCTCTACGTCGAGGCGCTCGAAGAGGCACTGGCGCGCTTTGGCAAGCCCGAGATTTTTAACACCGATCAGGGCAGCCAATTCACCAGCGCCGCCTTCACTAGAGCGGCGGATTCTCAGATTGATTCCCGAGGGATTCCACTGAGGCTAAGCTTGCCCGAGGCAGCTCCCATCGGCCGCAGCCCATACTTGCCAATCATTGGAGCCTCATCCATCCGCGCTCAGATTCGAACCCCTCGACGTGCTGGGGCGGGTACGCGGAAAGCAGCTATCCGTGACCATCATTGCGGCGGCTTGGCTTGGCAGCTACCAACTGAATTCATGCTGGCCCAGGCCTCGCTCAGCGTTGCCATCCACCGAGCGGTGCTCACCGGAAAGCAGCCTGCGAACATGCGGCAGATTGAGGACGCTCGCAATGGATTTGGCTGTGATGTCGCCGTCAAGCAAGCGGTCCCAGTCCTTGCAAAATACCGCCGCATCCCACACCGGATCATCCGCCGAAAGCCCGGCGAACCAGCGGGCAGAAGATTATAGTTGGGTTGCTCCATCAGTTGCGGCTGCAAAAAAAGCCATGCCGTGACGAGCCACAGTCGTTTATTTGTTAGCCCGGCGTTCCGCCTCCTCGCCTATACGGCGCAAGAGGTCTGGCCTCGCAAACCCGTCGGCCGGAGAAATTCCGGCATTGATTTGAAAGTCGTGGATCGCATCGCGCGAGGCCTGGCCAAAGCGGCCGTCAATGATCTCGTGATAGAATCCGAGCCTTTCGAGTAGGCGTTGGATCTCTGTCTTTTGTGTCCGGCTGAGAAAAACCTCGCCCTCCGGCCAGTGGCCGTGCAATCCTGGTTTGCCTTCGATCCGCCCGGCAAGCAGGGCAAGCGAGAGGGCGTAGGAGTCCGAGTTGTTATACTGTTTCAGTACCCAATAATTCGCCGCCAGCAAAAAGGCGGGGCCAGCCGCGCCGGAAGGCAAGAACAAAGTTGCCTCTCCCTGCGGAAAGGAGACGCCGGCGGCGGCTTTGACGCCTTGGGCGCCAAACGAGGCAAAGCTCTGATGCAAGGAAGCAAAGGCGAAATCCTTCGGCAATAGAACTTCCATTCCCCAGGGCAGGCCCGGCTGCCAGCCGGATTGGCGTAAAAAATTTGCGATCGAGGCAAGGGTGTCGAGCGGATTATCCCAAATGTCCGGCGGTCTGCCTGGCGCATAACTCACTGCATATTTGAGATAAACCGAAGGAAGGAACTGTGCCCCGCCCATAGCTCCGGCCCACGAGCCTTTCATCGCCGCGCGATGAATGCCCCCTTTGTCGAGCATCACAAGTGCGCTGATCAGCTCGTCACGGAATACCGGCCGTTCGGGCCGCATATACGCCAGCGTCGCGAGGGAGCGGATGATGTCCTTTCCCCCCGTCGCTCTGCCATAATCAGACTCAAGGCCAAAAGCCGCTACGAGGATTGCGGCCGGCACGCCAAAGCGCTCCTCGATGTTCAACAGTTCAGTGTGCCAGGCATGCAGGCATTCCCGGCCACGCGCGGCGCGGCGCGGCGAACTTGCCTCATCGATATAGAATCTCAGTGGCCGCTCAAACTCGGCCTGCCGCTCGGACGCCGCAGGCACCGCGGGGTCGGGCTCAAGTTCAGAAAGGGCGGCCTCGAAAGTCGCGCGGCTCACGCCTTTTTGTTCGGCAGCTGGCCAAAGAGTTTGCAGAAACTGTTGAAAGCCAGGGGACGGAACCGCCGCGCGATCTTTTGGCGAGGCGTTACCCTGCGCCAGGGCAAGCCCGCCTGGCCAACAAACCGCCAGCACAATCACCGCGAACTTCCGCTTAAGGTTCTTTTGCATTGGCTGCCTCAATGTACGGTCCCCTAACGCCGCGATTTCCCCTATTGCCTCGGCAAGGGGCGTAAGGGCGCTCGTTGCGCTCGTTGCTCCTCAGCCCAGCGGGCCCCGGCAAGGCCCGATTGCGCCGCGGCAACTGCGGTCCCTGCTCCTCTTTCGCCGCAATTAATACATTGCTCGAAATGGAACCGCTTAAGCTCCGAGCGCGTTAACGAATGAAGAAATGTGATTCCACCGCTATTCGCGCCGGGCATGAGAGGTTCGAGCCCTATGCAATCGCGCTGACGGACGCCAAAGGCCAGCCTAAGGATATTTGAGATCATGGAGATTTCGGGTCATTTGCGAAATTTTGTGGGGCACAACCGGATTTGCTGCGCTTGCGCCTTTTCGGTGGCGTTCGCCGTATCCCCTGCGACGAGGGCCCTCGGCTTCGAGGTGACGCCGACTGTGGCGCGGGAGTACTATCCATCGTTCTACATCGGCCAGCCTTGGACCGCTCGCAGAACATACGGCCAAAGAGGGAAGATACGCGTTGCGCCCGCTGCACCAGGGGCGAAAAGCAGCGGAACCGACAATGGCGAGCGGCCGCTGTTTGCCGTTATTTCGATCGCTGACCAGCGGGTCTCGATATACAATAACCACGGGCTGGTCGCCCGCTCGGCGATTTCCACTGGCATGCCCGGCCATCCGACGCCCAAGGGGGTATTCACCATAATCGGCCGCGAGCGATACCATCGCTCGAATATCTACTCCGATGCCCCGATGCCGTTCATGCAGCGCATCACATGGTCGGGCATCGCCATGCATCTCGGCGTTGTTCCCGGTCATCCGGCGTCGCACGGTTGCATCCGGCTCCCCGCCGCCTTCGCCGCCAAACTTTGGGGAATGACCAAGCTCGGCGAGCGTGTGGTCATCTCGCCGCAAGAAGTGACGCCGATCGAATTCACGGATCCCTTGCTGCCTGCGCCAAAGATGCGGGTTGCGGCGGACGCCGGCCAAGCGGCTTCGGAGTCGCAGCAGGCGGCCCTCGCCGGCGTCCAGCCGCCTCTGATCAATCCGCATCAATATGCCGAGCAGCTCAGGGCCAAGGCTGTGGCCGAGAGGGCCGCGGCCATTAAGACCATAAAGGAAACATCCGCGGCCGTTCGCGTCGCGCAGCAGGAAGCGGCGCGCGCGTCGGCGGAGCTCAAAGCGGCCGAAGCTGCCCACTCTTCCGCTGAGGCAAAAGCCGAAACCGCGGCCAAGACATACGAAGTGCCGATGGCCGCCGCGAGCGCCAAGCAACAGGAGTCCATCCTGTTGGCGGAGCTCAAGGACGCTGACGGCAATGTCTCCGGCAGGTCCGCGGCCAGCCCCTTGCCCAAGGCGGACGAAGAGGCGGCGGATACGGCGGCAGCAGCCAAAATGAACACCGAGGCAGCGCTCAGCGGTACCGCGGCGAAGCTCGAGGCCGCTAAAACGGCTTCGGTCGCCCGGGCCGCTGATTTGGCGGAGGCCATTCGACGCTTGAACGATGCGAAAGCCGCTTTCGACGCCGCCGCGAACGCCGAAAAGGAAGCGATGCGGCAAACGCAACCCTTATCTGTGCTGGTGAGCAAAAAAAACCAGCGGATTTACGTGCGCCAAGGCCTTGCGCCCGTTTTTGATGCGCCGGCGAGCGTGCGTGACCCGGAGAGGCCGCTCGGTACGCACGTTTATATTGCGACGGCGGTGGAAGGCGATGGGACTTCGCTCAAATGGTCGGTCGTTTCGATCCCGGCCCGGTTTACCGAACAACGAGGCGATTATAAGAGGAAAACGGCCTCGGTCGAGGAGCAGGCCAGGCAACCGCCGGAACTGCACGGGTCCCCTTCGGGCGCTGCCGACGCGCTCGAGCGCATCGAAATCGCCCAGAACGTTCGCGACCGGATCGCGGAGCGTCTGTGGACAGGCGCCTCGCTCATCATTTCCGACCAGCCGCTCAGCGGAGAGACCGGCCCGATTGGTACCGATCTCACGGTGAAGGCGCGCTAGCAGTTTGCTGAAAAATCCTTGGGAAATGAAGCTTCTTTTGTTGGTTTGTTGCCCAGCTGATCGGATTTCGGCAAGATTTTGGTATTGCGAACTGACACGGGCCTCACGCAGCGATGCGGCAGGTCTGTGGAATCTTGTAGCCGCTGGTTGTGCGCGCATCGATCGCGCTCTTGCGATGCTTGCCAGTCTTGGTCAGGCTATCGTTCTGCGCAACGTGCGGCGTGATGTTCATGTTGCGCAGCGCCGCGGCATGGCCGCCCGGGCGGAAAGCGCGCTAGACTTGAAGCTCTTGTGTGAGGCCCAGGCCTCGATGAGCGTGCCATCGGCCGGAAAATGCTCGTCCGGGAGCAAGGGTTTCACGCGCGGATGCTCGATCAGCTTGGTCATGAACTTCTGGAA
>JAFMSB010000151.1 GCA_017353815.1 Methylocapsa sp.
AGAAATAGAGCGGGAAATCGAGGCGACGGACAGGCTTGGCGGACGCTTCATCGCGCTCTGCGAGCTGGACTATCCGGCACTTCTTCGCCAAACGGCCGCGGCACCGCCCTTGGTTGCCATGCGCGGCAATCTCGAAAGCCTGAAGCGGTCGAAAATAGCCATCATTGGCGCCCGCAATGCTTCTGCAGCCGGACTCGCTTTCGCGAGCCAGCTTGCGCGCGGCATTGGCCGGGCGGGTCATGTCATTGTCTCGGGCTTGGCGCGCGGGATCGACGCGCGCGCCCATCAAACCGCGACCGAAACCGGCACGATTGCGGTGCTTGCGGGGGGACTGGGCAATATCTACCCATCCGAGCACGAGACTTTGGCCGAGCAAATTCTCGAACGCGGGGCCGCAATCAGCGAAATGCCTTTTGGCTGGGAGGCGCGCGGGCGCGATTTTCCGCGCCGCAACCGTATTGTCGCAGGACTGAGCCGGGCGGTCGTCGTCGTCGAAGCCGCGCGGCGCTCCGGCTCCCTGATCACCGCAAGATTCGCGGCCGAACAGGGCCGGGAGATTTTCGCCGTTCCAGGCTCACCGCTCGATCCGCGTGCGGAAGGCACGAACCAATTGCTGCGCGATGGAGCATCCTTTTGCACCGGCCCCGAAGACGTGACCGGCGCCATGGCGGACGAAACAGCTAGCCGGGAGGCCGCGGGCAGCTTTTTCGAAACCGGCGCCGAGGATAGCGCTGGTGAGGCATTTTGGGACGAGCTCGACCTCGCCTCATCCACATTGCAGACGCCCGAAGCAGACAGGACCTCTCCCGAGGGCGCTGCCCGGACGGGCGCCACGCGGCATCCTGCGCCGCCCGGGGAGGCACCCGGCAAGCAGCACCCGGCCGATATCGCAACGCGAATCGCCTGCTTATTGGGCCCAACGCCGGTTTCGGTCGATGAGCTTGCAAGGCTCGCGGAGGCTCCCGCCCGGCAGGTCCGGACTGTCCTTATCGAGCTCGAGCTTGCCGGGCGGATCGAGTGGCGCGGCGGCGATTTGGTTTCATCTGTGCCTGGCGATGCCTTCGAGTGATTGCGGCCGCTGGCTGGCCCATTATATTTTATAATAATTCTAATTCTCCGAGCGCCCGGAAAGGGGATTGGTTGCGCCAATTTCGAAGCTGCCATCTTGCGCACTTCGTTGCGCTGCGGTACGGATCGCAGGCGGCCTTTTATCATTTGGATACCGTGGCGTATTTTCCGCTCCGCCGGGGTTTATAAGGAGGCGCACCTTGCCAGGCTTACTTGATCAATATTTGGCGCTGGTAATCTTTATGGCGGTTGCCGCGGTAATATCCGGCGCCTTGATGCTTGCTCCTTTCCTCCTTGCTCCCAAGGCGCCGGATGCCGAAAAACTCTCCGCCTATGAGTGCGGGTTTAACGCTTTCGATGACGCAAGGATGAAGTTCGATGTGCGCTTTTATTTAGTATCCTTGCTTTTTATCATTTTCGATCTTGAGGTCGCGTTTTTGTTTCCTTGGGCCGTGGCGTTCCACGATGCTGGGACTTTTGGGTTCTGGTCCGTTATGATCTTTCTCGCCGTCCTCACCGTTGGCTTTATCTATGAGTGGAGGAAAGGGGCGCTTGAATGGGACTAGAAATTCCGCGTCAGGCCGTGGCCCGGTCAGCGGCCGATCCTTATTTTCTCTCGATCAACGACGGCTTGGCCGACAAAGGATTTCTCGTAACCGCCGCGGATGAGCTTATCAACTGGGCGCGCACGGGCTCGCTCATGTGGATGACATTCGGGCTTGCATGCTGCGCAGTCGAGATGATGCAGGCTTCGATGCCGCGTTACGATCTCGAGCGTTTCGGCTTTGCGCCGCGCGGCTCGCCGCGGCAATCGGACGTCATGATCGTCGCGGGCACGTTGTGCAACAAAATGGCGCCGGCGCTGCGCAAGGTCTATGATCAGATGCCCGAGCCGCGCTATGTGATCTCGATGGGCTCCTGCGCCAATGGCGGCGGCTATTACCATTATTCCTATTCGGTTGTGCGCGGTTGCGACCGGATCGTACCGGTCGATATCTATGTGCCGGGCTGTCCGCCATCCGCGGAGGCGCTGGTCTATGGGGTCATGCTGCTCCAAAAGAAAATCCGCCGGACCGGAACGATCGAGCGCTAGGATCTTGCTCGAAGCCACGCCTCGCCGTTTGACAAGGACAATCACGCGGCATTTGGCCGCGCAAGGGGTATAAAGACGGGATGGACAGCGGTCTTCAGCAGTTGGGCGAGGCGATCGCGGCGGCATTGCCCGGCGCAGTGACCGGCATCTCGACCGCCTATGGCGAACTCAGCCTGACGGTCGAAACTTCCCGGCTCATCGAGAGCGTGATCTATTTGCGCGACGATCCGGCCTGTCTTTTCGTCTGCTTTACCGATCTCACCGCTGTTGACTATCCAACGCGGGCAAAGCGTTTTGACGTGGTCGTCCATATGCTTTCGCCAAAGCACAACCGCCGGATCAGGATCAAGGCGCCAACGGAGGACGGCGTGCCTGTGCCTTCGCTGACGGCGCTTTATCCGGGAGCCGATTGGTATGAGCGCGAGGCCTACGATCTCTTTGGCATTGTTTTCTCCGGCCATCCCGATTTGCGCCGGATCTTGACGGACTACGGCTTCGACGGTCACCCATTGCGCAAGGATTTCCCGATGACCGGCTATGTCGAATGCCGCTATGACGAGGAGCAAAAGCGCGTCGTTTATGAGCCCGTGTCGCTCACCCAGGAGTTTCGCACCTTCGATTTCCTTTCGCCATGGGAAGGGAGCGGTGATTACGTGCTTCCGGGGGACGAGAAGGCAGCAGCGCGAAGAGAATAATTTCACCTTGAAGTGCAAGCGCTTTAGAAGGCGCGAGACCACATAAAGTACAGGTGCCGATGTTAACGACTAAGCCGGCAGAAGAGGCCTCAGCCAAGGAGGAGTCAACCAGGAACTTCACCCTCAATTGGGGCCCGCAGCACCCGGCTGCGCATGGCGTCCTGCGGCTCATTCTCGAGCTGGACGGCGAGATCGTCGAGCGCGTCGACCCCCATATCGGCTTCCTCCATCGCGGCACCGAAAAGCTGATGGAGGCGCGCACCTATTTGCAAAACATTCCGTATTTCGACCGGCTCGACTATGTCGCGCCGATGAATCAAGAGCACGCCTTCTGCCTCGCGATCGAGAAATTGGCCGGCCTCGAAGTGCCGCGGCGCGGCCAGCTTTTGCGCGTCCTTTACTGCGAAATCGGCCGGATTCTTTCTCATCTGCTTTGCATCACGACCCAGGCGCTTGATGTCGGAGCCTTGACGCCGCCGCTGTGGGGCTTCGAGGAGCGCGAAAAGCTTATGGTGTTTTATGAGCGCGCATCCGGCGCGCGCCTCCACGCCAATTGGTTCCGGCCGGGAGGCGTTCACACCGACGTGCCGCAGAAGCTGATCGACGATATCGGCGCCTGGTGCGATCCGTTCCTGAAAGTCTGCGACGACATGCAGACGCTCTTCATCGAAAACCGCATTTTCAAACAGCGCAATGTTGATATTGGCGTCATCGGCCTCGACGATTGCTGGCGGATGGCGTTTTCGGGCGTTATGGTGCGTGCTTCCGGCGCTCCTTGGGATCTGCGCAAGGCGCAGCCCTACGACTGCTATGACGAGATGGATTTCGATATTCCCGTTGGCCGCAACAGCGACAATTACGACCGTCAGGTCATCCGGCTCGAAGAGATGCGCCAATCCATCCGGATCATGAAGCAATGCGTCGAGAAACTTTCGGCTCGCGAAGGGCGCGGGCCAATTGCGAGCCGCGAGGGCAAATATGTGCCACCGAGGCGCGCGGAGATGAAGCGGTCGATGGAGGCCTTGATCCATCATTTCAAGCTCTATACGGAAGGTTTCCATCTCCCGGCGGGCGAGGTCTATTGCGCCGTTGAGGCGCCCAAAGGGGAGTTTGGTGTCTATCTCGTCTCGGATGGCACAAACCGGCCGTACCGCTGCAAGATAAGAGCGCCGGGGTTTCCCCATCTTGCCGCGATGGATTTCCTCTGCCGCAAATCGATGCTCGCCGATGTCAGCGCCATTCTTGGCTCGCTCGATATTGTCTTTGGCGAGATCGACAGATAGGCCAAGGTGCCAACGAATCCAGATTTTTGCGCTCCGCTGCCCAAGAGCTGAACCAATGTCCGTCCGCCGTCTTGCCGAAACCCAGCCCGCATATTTTGCCTTCACTCCCGAAAATGCAGCGAAATGCGAGGAAATTCTAAAAAAATACCCTGAAGGCCGGCGGCATTCGGCCGTGATTGCGCTCCTGTGGCTCGCGCAAAAACAAAATGATTTCTGGCTGCCGAGACCGGCAATCGAGGCGGTCGCGCGAAAGCTCGAAATGCCCTATATCCGGGCGCTTGAGATTGCCACCTTCTATACGATGTTCAACCTTTCGCCGGTCGGCAAGTTTCATATCCAGATGTGCGGAACGACGCCCTGCCTGCTCGCCGGCTCGGGCGCAATCAAGGAAATCCTCTGCAAACGGGTTGGCAAGCAAGGCGAGATCACGCAAGATGGTCTGTTTTCCTGGATCGAGGTCGAGTGCCTCGGCGCTTGCTGCAATGCGCCCATGGTGCAGATCAACGAGGATTACTATGAGGATCTTACGCCAGCGAATTTCGAGAAACTGCTCGATGATCTCGCCGTCGGCCGGCCGGTAAAAACGGGCTCGCAAACGGGGCGCGTCACCTCGGAGCCAGCGGGCGGTTTGACGTCCTTGACCTCGCTTTACGGGCCTGATGGGCGAAGCGGCCCGATGAGCGCGCCCGGCGCAACCCAACCGTAAGGCAACCGCGATGCTCGATGACAAGGACCGCATCTTCACCAATCTTTACGGGTTTGGAGACTGGCGCCTCAAAGGTGCAATCGCGCGCGGCGCCTGGGACGATACCAAGAGATTGCTCGAGAAAGGCCAGGGTTGGATTATCGATGAGGTCAAGGACTCGGGCTTGCGAGGCCGCGGCGGCGCGGGTTTTTTGACCGGCCTCAAATGGTCCTTCATGCCAAAGAAGGCGGATCCCGCGCGGCCGCATTATCTCATCGTCAATGCCGATGAATCGGAGCCCGGCACCTGCAAGGACCGGGAGATCATGCGCAACGATCCGCAGCTCTTGATCGAGGGCATTTTGTTTGCCTGCTTTGCCATGCAGGCGCATGCTTGTTACATTTATGTGCGCGGCGAATTCATCTTGGAAG
>JAFMSB010000152.1 GCA_017353815.1 Methylocapsa sp.
CCGGAGATCCGGTTAACCAGCCCTCTTCCGGCATTATCCGCGAGCTCCCCGGCGAAATAAGAAACCATTTCCGGGGTTGCGAGAAGGCGAAGCCGCTCGACATCCTCGGCGCCAAAAGCGGATTGCACCTCGGCAAGGCGCTGCTCAAAGGCCGCAAAATCCTGGCTCGAAGGCTCAAACTTTGCTTGGCTAAACGGCCCTGCCTGTCCGCCGGGCCCCCCAAAGCCGCGGGAACCAAAGCCCCCTTGGCCAAAGCCCAAACCCGATCTGCCGAAGAGGCCCGCATCCTGAAAGGCTGGCCCGTTACCCCGGACGAAGCCAATCACGAATTTGAAGAGCAGGTACAGCAAACTTAGCTGCAGGATCAGGCCCAAGAAAGAAAGGCCGCCGCCGAGGCCGCCGAACAGACCATGCCCGAACAGGAGGCCAAACAATCCCGCTCCCAAAAACCCTCCGAGCAGGCCGCGGCCAAAACTGCCCGCAAACATGCCGCCCCGCGCGGGGCCGCCGGATATCGCGCCGTTTTGGGTTGCGGACCGGTCGAACGGGGAAACGCGCGGAGCCGTGGGCGTAGGGCTTGGCATGCTGAAAGTGCGTGCGCCCCGGCTGCCGAGCGAGAAGCCGCCGCCGGCCCGGGCAAAGGCTTCTCCCCCGGCGCCAAGCGCAAGCGCGGCAGCAAGCGCGGCAATTAATGCTCTTTGGCGAAATGCCATGGTGTTCATCCTTCCAAGAATCCGGACGCGGTCATCCGCCGGGTATATGGGGATGCGGCGTCCAAGCGCAACGGCTATGGCAGACGGAGGCGCGGCCTCCCGCGCAATCAATATTTGGAACTGGCTGCGACCGCTTCCGGAGCCTTGGTTAGCTGCTCGCTTATTCCCGCAGGATCATCGAGGAAACGAAAGCGGGCCGATCTCATCGTTTTCGAACGGATGTGCTGATCGTCGATGTAATAGGGAGTGCCATCTCTATCCAGGGTTGGGCATCGCATATCATCGCAAAGGAAGTCGAGCGGATCTACAAATCTGCCGCCGATCTCGGAGGCAAGCTCCTCGAGCCGCAGTTTAACAGGTTCGGCCTTTCGCTCGAATTCGTTTCGGTCGATATATGCGACGTCTTGCGTATCGAGCCCCAGGAAGCTGCGCTTTGCCATTTCGGCGGGCACGTTCCATCTTCCCCAAGGCATGGTCCAAAGGATGACGATTTCCGCTCCCTCCTTCTTCAGCCCAAGGAGGCGGGAGCGCAAAGTGCCGAAGGCAACATCGAGCTGACGGTAATAGGAAGATGGCTCTTTTTCGGTTTTGCAGCCCTCGGTCGTCTCGAAGCACATCCAGCGTTCCTGTGGCCTAAAGTAGGCATTCCAGCGGGAGGCCAGCAAGATGCGCTTGAAGTGGCGCGCCTTGGCAAATTGAAGCGCCTTGTCGAAGAAGCCCGAGCAGTTGTAGCGGTCATCGATCATTCGCATGCCAAGGACCGGCGGACAGCCAAGCGACGCCAAGAATGTGAAGGAGTTTTGCGGATTGAATTTTGCGGCATCGGCAAACCGGCCGTAAATGTGCATCGCGAAAGAATCTCCGATGATGAGGACGCCGCTATCGACTGCCGCCCCTAACCGGCAGGGCCGCAAATTCCCGGCCGCATCCGTGCCCATGCACTCACTCGGGTAGTTCCAGTCCTGGGCCGCATCAGCGTAAGCTTGCAACTTTTTTGCGATATCCGGCCGGCGGCCGGGCATGCCGCCGTTTGCTGCCAAAAGCGCAAATCCGGCGGCGATCGAAAAGGCGATTGCTCCGCGAGCCGCAGCGGGCAAAGACTCCTGCACTCTGAACTGCGCCGGGATTGCTTGTATCAACACCAGGCAAACGCCGCCAGCCGATATGATGGCTGCAAGAATAAGCATCTCGGCCGCGATCTTCAGCGCCGTCGTGTCGACAAAGTACAAATACGCCGCCCCGGCGGTGACCGGCCAATGCCAGAGATAGATCGCGTAGGACCATCTGCCGGTCATCTGGATGAGCCGGTTTGTGAACAACGAAGCAGCGGGACGGTTGGCCGCGATGACTAGGCACGTTCCTATGCAAGGAAGCAATGCATAGCAAGAGGGCCATGCGAGAGTGGCATCAAAGGCAAATATGGCGATGCCAATCGCAAGAAATCCTGCTCCTAAAAGCAGGAAAGGATACTTCCATTGGCGATTATCGAATTGAACGGCGACTATTCCCCCCGCGAGCATTTCCCACGCTCTTTGCGGCAGAAGATAGAACGCCGATTCCGGATGATACTTTGCCGGCCAGACACAAAGGAGGAAGGAAAAAAGGGCCAAAAGCCAGAGGGCTGGAATGATCCGGCGCCTTGCCGGGTTCGCTTTGTGGAGGCAGATCAGCAAGATTGGATAGAGGAGATAGAACTGCCATTCGACCGAGAGGCTCCATGTGTGCAGGAGCCAATTGCGGATCGTGCCGGGATCGAAATAGCTCGATCCTTGCCAATATTTGAAATTCGAAACAAAGAGCAGCGCAGCGGCGGACTCTTGGCCCATTGCTTTATAGGCCATTGGCTCCAGCAAGAAATATCCGGCTGCGAGAAGGCCGGTACAGAGACCGAGAAGCCCAGGAACAATTCGCCTCGCCCGGTCACGGTAAAATTGCCAGATGCTGAAACTGTCCTTGGCGAGCCTTCCCGCGATAATTGCCGTCATCAGATAGCCGGAAATCACAAAGAAGACATCGACCCCGGCAAACCCCCCAGGAATGAACGAGACCTTGTAATGGTAAAGGACGACGGCGCCGACCGCGAGCGCTCTTAGAGCGTTGATGTCGTGGCGGAATTTCGGGCGCTCCCTGCCCGGAAGGATGCCACCCGTTCTATCCCCGTGATCGCAATGAAGCGCGGGCGGCATGACAGTCATATCTTGCCCGCTCCGTCATTCCCGCTGCGACCAGGGGGTTGCGCCTTGAGCGCGGAAGGTCCTTGCTTGTGCACCCCCGCCAAGGGGATTGAGCGCGCCGGGACCGGCTCAAAATTTGGAAGCACCGGAGCCCGCCACTGCTGCCGTGCTTATCCGGTTTACGAGCCCGGCCGCGTCATCCATGAATTGAAATTGCGGCGTCCGGACCACGGCCGAACGGTAATGACATTCGTCCTTGAAGTAGGGCACCCCCTCACGATCCACCGTGGGGCAGCGGTTGCCATGGCAGAGGAAATCGAGGGGATCGACAAATCTTCCGCCAATCGCCGCCGCGAGCGCCATCAGCCGGCTCTTCAACGGAAATGCATTTGCCTCGAATTTGACTCTGTCGATGTTCTCGATTTCGCTCGTGTCCATGCCCAGGAAGCGGCGTTTTGCCAGCTCAAGCGGCACATTCCACCGGCCCGAAGGCGTTGCCCCCACAATGACAATCTCGGCTCCGCGCTTGCGCAATGCGCGCAGCCTCGATCCCCAGGACGCGAGCGCGGCATCGAGGAGCGGATAGAAGGCTTGCGGATTTCGCTCCACGCGGCACCCAGCATTCGTTTCGAAACAGACCCACCCGCCTCCGGGATTAAAGTAACCGTACCAGTTTGATACGAATATGATGCGGGCGAAATCGTGCGCCTCGGCAAACTGCATCGCCTGTTCGACAAAGCCGTTGCAATTGAACCGGTCATTTACGGCCTGGATGCCTGTTATCGGCGGACAGCCCGGCGAAGCGAGAAAGGTAAATGAGCTGTTCAAATGATTCTTGGCGTAATCTTTGAACCGGCTGTAAAGCTGCATGGTGAAGGAGTCGCCGATGAAAAGCGTCCCGCGATCGCCGGAAGCGCCGAGCCGGCAGGGCCGCAAATTCCCTGCCTCGCCCCTGCCGGTGCATAGGGCCGGATAATCCCAGTCCGAGGCCGCTGCCTCATAAGCCCCATACTGCTGCTCGCCGTCCGGCCTCCGGTTGGGAAGTCCTTGTTTGGCTGTGACAAATCCGGCGAGCGCCAGAGTGAGCCCGAAGGCGCCGGCGCCCCAAGCCAATCCCCGCCGTCCGCTTATGGCGCGGCTCGGTTCCGCGAGCCGCCCCGGTAGAGACAACAGAATCGCCCCTGCCGAAAGAATGATGGCAACAGTGAGGATTTCAGCTGCAATTTTGAAAGGAGTCGTCGTGACAAAACTGAGATAGACCGCTGCAACGGCAACCGGCCAATGCCACAGATAGATCGAATAGGACCAGAGCCCTATCGTTTGGACAATTTTGTTCTTGAATGCGGCGGCCTCGGCGCGGTTCGCCGCGAGAATAAGGCATGTGCCGGCTACCGGCAGCAGGCCAAAGTAATAGGGCCAAGGCATGTTCTTGTCATAGAAGGCAATGGAAATGCCGATAAGCAGGAGACCCGCCGCGACGAGGGCGGAGGAGTATCTCTTGACCCCCGAGGGTAATTGCAGAGCGATGATTCCACCCGCGAGCAACTCCCACGCCCGCGCAGGCAGCAAATAGAAGGCCGTCGCGGGCCCCGCGATCGACGACCCAACGCAGACGACAAAGGAGACTAGCGCGATCCCCCAGACGATCGTTGCGATGCGGCGGCGGGTGCGTTCGAATCGGTAGAGACCGGCGAGAAGGAGAGGATAGGCAAGGTAAAACTGCCACTCGACCGAAAGGCTCCACGTATGCAGGAGCCATTTGGTATCGCTTTGCGGATCGAAATAGCCCGTCGCCTCCCAGAAGCGGAAATTCGAGAAGAATAAAAGGGCCGCAATCGATGTCGAGCCAAGATAATGGTAGATCGCAGGCTCGAGAACGAAGTAACCTGCGGCGAGCAGAACGAAACACATGCCAAATAGGCCAGGCACGATGCGTTTTGCCCGGTCACAGTAGAAATCCCAAATACTGAATTTGCCCTTGGCTAGCCTTCCAAGAATAATATTGGTCATGAGAAAGCCGGAGATGACGAAAAAAACGTCGACTCCGGCAAAGCCGCCTGGAACGAAGCTCACTTTGTAGTGATAAAGAACGACGGCTGTGACCGCGAGCGCCCGCAGCGCATTGACGTCGTACCGGAATTTCATTGGCCCCCGCTCGAAATTTGCTTTGCCCGGTTGCGCCAGGCTCAATTGCCTCAATTGGCCTCGGCAAGCGTCGGCCATTTCGTTTGCTGCCCGTTGCGGCGGACTAATTCCGGCAGCTGCCACGGCAGGATCCGAGCAGGCGCGGCTGGCAAACTCGAGGAAACCAAGCAAATGGCTCAAACTGGGCAAAATGAGGGCGTCATCCTCACCTG
>JAFMSB010000153.1 GCA_017353815.1 Methylocapsa sp.
CGGCCCGCTTGTGCGCGCCGATGCTTCATGAATGCACCGAGCGGCGAGCTCCTTGCCGGAGCCGGGAGCGCCGGTGATCAGAACTCGCGAATTGGCCGGGCCAATGCGCTCGATTGCTTGACGCAACTGGTTCATCGCCGTGGAGGTACCGATGATCTGATTGGCGCCGCCTGCCCTGCTGCGCAGCGCGGTGACTTCGCGCTTCAGCCGCGAGGCCTCCAGCGCGCGTTCTGCAACAAGCACAAGGCGGTCCGCCTTGAAGGGTTTTTCGATGAAGTCGTAGGCGCCGAGTTTTATCGCCGAGACCGCGGTCTCGATGTTCCCATGGCCGGAAATCATAACGACCGGCAAAAGCGGGTTTTGCTCCTTGATAACTTTCAGCAGCTGCAAACCGTCGAGCCTCGACCCTTGCAGCCAGATATCGAGGAAAACGAGGGTTGGGCGCCGGGCGCCAATTGCAGTCAGGGCCTCGTCCGAATTCTTCGCCGTTCGCGTGCCATGCCCTTCGTCCGCCAAGATCCCAGAGACAATCTCGCGGATGTCGGCTTCGTCGTCGACGATTAGGATGTCGCTTGCCATGCGTCTCCCCCGTTCTTAGCTCTTGGTTCCGGCGGCAACGGCCGCATTTTGCTCCTCCTTCTGGCGATCCGCCGCGGGTGCGCGCTCCAAGGGGAAAAAAAGCCTCACCCAGGCGCCGCAGCCTCCGGGCGCGTCGCGTAATTCGATTCCTCCTTCGTGATCGGCGAGAATTTTGGCAACGATGGACAGCCCAAGTCCCGTTCCATCGGCGCGCGTCGTCATATAGGGCTCAAGCAGCCGCTGCCGGTTTTCTTTTGGAAAGCCCTTGCCATTGTCGATGGCATCGATGAACACATCGTTACCCGCTAGCGTGACGGTCACCGAAACTTTTCCCTGAAATCCCTCCTCGCTTATCCGTTCGGAAATTCCTTCGGTTGCGTTTTTGACGACGTTGGTGAGAGCTTGGGCCAGAAGCCGGCGGTCAAAAGGAACATGGATGGGCTCATCCGGAAGATGGTCTTCAAATACGATATCCGGATGCCCGACCCGCATTAAGAACAAGACTTGACGCACACATTCGCTGAGGTCGTCGCTTTCAAGCCGCGCCCGCGGCATCCGCGCGAACGCCGAAAACTCGTCCACCATGCGTTTAATATCATCTACCTGACGAATTATCGTGTCGGTGCATTGGTCGAAAATTTCGCGCTCCTGCCCGATCGCGCGCCCGTATTTGCGTTTGAGGCGCTCGGCCGAGAGCTGGATTGGGGTCAGCGGATTCTTGATCTCGTGGGCGATGCGGCGCGCGACATCGGCCCACGCAGCCATCCGCTGGGCGGAGACGAGATCGGTGATGTCCTCAAGGGTCACAACATAGCTTTTATCCGCCTGCGAGCCCGGGCTGCTTGTGATGCTGACATTGAAGAGCCGGTCGAGGCCGCCGCGGGCGAGTGACAGCTGGCCCTGAATGAGCCGCGCAGGGCTTGAACGCGCGCTTCCAATGAGCCCATCAAGCTCCGGAAGGACGGCAGCAATCGGCTTGCCGACCGTGCGCGCCGCGGCATCCCCGCCGGGGAGTAATTTCTCTGCCGACGGATTGAGGGCGGTGATTTCGCCTTTCGGGCCGACGCCGATGACCGCGACTGGCACACCCGAGAGCACCGCCTCCGTAAACAGGCGACGCTCGTCGATGAGCTTGCTTGCCGCGATGAGCCGGTTTTGCTGTAGGCTCAGCTCGGACGTCATCTTGTTGAATGTCTCGCCGAGATGGCCAAGATCGCCTTCTGACTTTCGCACCGGAACTTGAACCTGGAGGTTGCCTGAGGAAACCTCGTCGGTTGCGGCAATTAGGCGCCGGATTGGGGCGACAAGGCTATCGGCGAAGGAAAGGCCGAGCCAGGTTGCCGATAAAAGCATGATGAGGGCAATGAGGACAAACATCGCCGCAAAAGCGATCTTGATACCGAGCCGGTGCTGCTCAAAGCCGTCGTAAAGCGCGACCAGCCTGGACGCAAGGCGCGGAAACTCCACCGAGAACGGATCGACCGGCCGGGCCGCGTATAAGAACGTGTCCGGGAAGGAAAGCAGCGCCCGCAAAGCCACGAAGGTGCGGCCCTCGTCCAATATGAGACAGGTCGGTTCATTCTTCTTTGCCTCTTCGAAGTCGCCGCTTTCCGGGCGCACCACGGTGTTGCCGACAACGGCGCCGGTATCCACCCGCTCGATGACCGTGCCATCTTGCTTCATCAGGGCCGCGGCGGTGAAGCCGAGATACCGCGCTCGCGTGGTAAAGAACTCCCGGAACAGCGGCCGGTCCGCATCGAACATCGGCTTGGCGCGGTCGAGGTCGGCCGCGGTTAGCCGCGCTTCCTGAAGAAGCGCCCGGCACTGCCCTTCCTGGAAAAGCCGCGCGGCCTCGATCGTATTTTGTACGAAGCCCCGCCCATCCTGCATGAAAGACGGATTTAGGCTGCGCTCCAGCGTCACCGAGCCAACCCATGCCATGAGCAGCGCGGGCGCCGCCGCGATGATGGAAAAAAGCCCGACGATCCGGAAATGAAGCTCCGCTCCAGCAAGGCCCGCCCGGCGGGCCCTGAACAGGGCAAAGAACTCGGCAGCGATAAATCCGAGAACGAGGAGGATCGAGAGAATATTGGCCCCGAACAGGCCAAGAACGACGCCATTGGTCGGCGCGATCGGCGTGAAGCCGGAGAAAATCAGAAAGCTGACAAGGCCGGTAAAAAGGGCAAGCAGGACGGCGATGGGGCCGTAGCGAGCCGTAAATCGCCGCCGGCCGGTCCTGCCGGACAAATTCCGCCGCAAGGTTTTTTGCTCGCCCATGACCGCGGATCGAAAATCATCAAAGTATCAGACAGGCGCCGGACAATAGCAACTTCCGCGTTGCTATAATATCACGCTGTTGCAAGATTACGACATTTCCGGGGCCGGGTCTTTCGAGAGTCGAAGCCTATCCGGCCGGCCTCCCCGCGCACGAACAGCCTCGCCCGCGGCCAGCATTCCCGAAAAGGCGGCAGGGGCCGCATTAGCCAGCAATGCACCGGAACCGGTTGCCCGCTTGCCGGAGCTCCGCGGAACCATCTTCCGGCCCGCAATGCTGGGGCCTATCTGTATTGCCGCCCGCGGACCGCTTGCCGGTGAGCGAACTCAACCGCTATTACACGCCTTTCCCATTGGGACACTATGAGCCCGCGGGGCCCCTGCGATTTCGTTATTGAGCGCCTCGGGCTCGCGGACCACTCCAACATTCCAAGCATGACGAGAGTGGGTTAGTGTGATCATTTCGCCTCCATTCGCCTATGCGGAGCAGCGCTTGAAGCGCTTCAATTCGGGAATCTTTTTCTTTGTGCCCGCCACACCTGAATGGTTCGTGCCTAGTAATGAAGAACTTGAGTCACAGACTGGCAATCCTGCATCAATCAATGCGCGGCAGATCCGGCAGGATTACTTCAAAAGAAACGCGCTCACCTGGCCGGTAAGCTGGATCGTTGTGGGCGTTTGCATGACCGGGCTGTTGTGGCGATCCCTCGCACCGGAGCAACCCTTGCCCAGCAGGAATGCTGCTTGTCTCCGGATTGGGCTGTTCGCTGGCAGATACATCGCCGGTCAGATTTCCGATTCCGCTATTGGTCGGCAATGGCCATACAAACGTCACTCATTGTTGCGTTCCCCTTGTTAGCGGAAGCAGCTGTCTCTGATGGCTGCCTCCGGCAACGGCCAAAGCGGACACCAAAAGCCGGTCGGCTCGCTGCTTCTCTCCAACCTGGCAGCTATTGCCAGACGCGAAGTCCTGCGGCGCCCGCCGAAATGCCAAATATTTTCAGCTTATTTCGTCTGGACCGTGCCGCCCTTACCCTTGCACTTTCCCGGCCGCCGTTGCCCCGCGCTGCGTGTGCGCCGGCCCGCTGCAATATTCGGCACCGGGCACTCTTGATCACCCATCCGCTCCTGCCGCACCCCGGTAAAGATCACCACTATGCCGCGCTCTAAGGAGGCCTTTCGTGAGGATAAGCTGCGTTTGGCTGGCCGGAAAGCAACAAGTTCACCCATTGGAACTTCTCCAAAACTGATTTTTGCGCAATCTACGTGGGCATGAGTCTCTTCTTGCCAAATCTAATGCACCGCCATTGACAAAGCGTCTCGGATCAAGCGGAAACGCCTCTGGCTGCCTTAACGTATCAAATACTAATTTCATCGAAAGGCTTACCCGGACCTGACCATGCTGGTCAACCCTGCAAATCGTACAAATGCCGCTGCAACCATGATCGAATTTGCGCGCCGCGGTAGAATTCCTCGTTCCCTCATCACAGAAACTGGCCAAGGCCCGGAATGGCCGCGACGAGCTGGCCGACAGCCTCATCGCCTGCTTTCCCCCGCGCATAGGCAAAGACGTGCTTGCCGATTGTTTGCATCTGCCCCATTCCGAGGCCGAGATTTGTCAGTTGGCCGCCAAGAACCATGAGCCCGCCGCCGGTCATGCCCGCAAGCCCAGCGGGAGCTTCTTCGCTTTCGCCTCCTGCCGCCAGCCCGGCAGCGCCGGGTATGGCCGAAAAAAGTGCATCGACATCCGCTGACGGCCCCTCCTTGCGTAGAAACGCAAGGATGACACTCACGGCTTTCTGCGCTTTATCCTTGTCGATACCGGCATCTTCGGCAATGCGGTTGAATAAATCTTCCATCCTGTCCTCGCTTGGCTCGACAAGGCAGTTGTGACAAGGCAAGAGGCAAAATCAAGGCACGCGCATCTTTGCAATTGCGCTACGGCTGTGGAGCGGCTTGGCCCCGCGATAATTGCTATTATGTAACGGCACAGCGCTTCCCTTGTTCCGGGGCATTCGATGAAAATATCGCTCATCCAAATGAACTCCAACAGCGACAAGGCTGCCAATATCGCCGCTGCCGTGCGCCTTGTCGAGCGTGCCGCCGCGGAGGACCAGCCGGACTGGATCTGTCTGCCGGAATGTTTCGATTTCCTCGGCGGCGATCGCAAGGCTAAATGGGAGGCGGCCGAAAATTTTGCGGACGGCCCGGCTTATTTTGCGATGCAGCAGCTTGCCGGCAAACACCGGGTCTTCATTCACGCGGGCTCCATCCTCGAAAAACCCCAAAGCGGCGAACGCATTCACAACACAAGCGTGGTTTTTGACCGCAACGGCCTGGAAATCGCCCGCTACCGCAAG
>JAFMSB010000154.1 GCA_017353815.1 Methylocapsa sp.
CGCATCCTTTCGCGCGGTGAAGCCATTATCGCAGGCCCGCGCGACCGCATGAACGTAAGCGCGGCAAGCGCTTAAGCCCGCGTAAATATCGGCGAGCTTGCCCTGCACAAGTTCGAACTCACCAATTGCCTGGCCGAACTGTTTTCTCTCCCGCACATAGGGCAGGCAAATATCGAGACAGGCCTGCATGATGCCGAGCGGGCCGCCCGCGAGCACGATGCGCTCATAATCGAGACCCGACATCAGCACGTTGACGCCTTGGCCCGCCTCGCCCAGCACATTGTCGGCGGGCACCTCGCAATCTTCAAACACAAGCTCCGATGTGGGCGAGCCGCGCATGCCGAGTTTGTCGAGCTTTTGCCCCAGGCGGAAGCCCGTAAAACCGCGCTCCACCAAAAATGCGGTAATGCCATGCGCGCCAGCAAAGGGATCGGTCTTCGCATAGACGACAAAGGTCGAGGCGCTGTGCGCATTGGTGATCCACATCTTGGTGCCATTCAGAACATAGCGGTCGTTTCCCCGCTGGCTGGCGCGCAGCCGCATGGAGACAACATCGGAGCCCGATCCGGTCTCCGACATGGCGAGTGCCCCCACGCGCTCGCCCGACAGGAGTTTTGGCAGATAGCGGCGCTTTTGCGCATCCGTGCCGTGGCGGCGAATCTGGTTGACACAGAGATTGGAATGCGCGCCATAAGAAAGGCCGACCGAGGCCGACGCCCGGCTGATTTCCTCCATCGCAACGCAATGAGCGAGATAGCCGAGCCCCGCCCCGCCATATTCTTCCTCGACCGTAATGCCATGGAGCCCGAGCGCGCCCATTTGCGGCCAGAGATCGATCGGGAAGGCATCGCTGCGGTCGATTTCGGCCGCGCGCGGCGCGATCTTGGCCGAGGCAAAGGCGCGCACCGTATCGCGCAGCTGCTCGAGCTCAGGCCCGAGCGCGAGGTCGAGACCGGAAGGCGGCATGGGCCCATCTCAGACTGTTTTCGATGGCTCCCTTAAAGCACATTTGGCGCCACGATATGCAGGCAAATAGCATCGCGCGAGCCGCCATGCCATAAACGGCGCTTCAGCCCGGAAATCCGCCCCAATGACTTTTCCTTCTCTCGACCTTTGCCGCGCGCTCGTGCGCTGCCCGTCGGTGACGCCCGACGACAATGGCGCGCTCGGCGTGCTGGATGCGGCACTGAGCAAGGCTGGCTTTGCGACGCAAAAGATCACCTTCTCCGCACACGGCACGCCGTACGTCGAAAATCTTTACGCGCGGATTGGGACTGGCCCGCCTTATCTCGTTTTTGCCGGCCACACCGACGTGGTCCCGCCCGGCGATGCCGCGCGCTGGCGCTTCGATCCCTTCGCAGCCGAGGTCGCCGAGGGGGCGGTCTTCGGGCGTGGCACGGCGGACATGAAGGGCGGCATCGCGGCTTTTGCCGCCGCTGCCTGCGCCAAAGTGGCGCGCGGAACGCTCAAAGGCTCACTCGGCTTTCTCATCACCGGGGACGAAGAGGGCCCGGCAATCAACGGCACGGAAAAGCTGTTGCGCTGGGCTCATGACAAAGGCGAGCGTTTCGATCACTGCATCGTCGGCGAGCCGACGAGCACCAAAACTTTGGGCGATACGATCAAAATAGGGCGGCGCGGCTCGCTCAATGCCACGCTGACTGTCAAGGGCCGCCAGGGCCATTCGGCCTATCCCGAGCGGGCAGATAATCCAATTCCGAAGCTTATACGGCTGCTCGATGCGCAGATCGCCGCCCCCCTCGATGACGGTACCAAGGATTTTGACCCCTCAAACCTCGAAATCGTTTCGGTTGATACCGGCAACCCGGCTTTCAATGTTATTCCGGGCGAGGCGCGGGCGCGCCTAAATATCCGCTTCAATGATCGTTGGGTTCCACAGGCCTTGGAGGGGGAGCTGCGGCACCGGCTCGATGCCGCGGGCGCAAAATACCGGCTGGAATTGGAGCCCTGCAACGCGCTCGCCTTTCTGACCAAGCCCGGCCCATTTACGGAGCTCGTCGCCTCCGCGGTCGAGAAGAAAACGGGGCAGAGACCCGCGCTTTCAACTTCGGGCGGGACGTCGGATGCGCGTTTTATCCGCGCCTATTGTCCGGTTCTGGAATTGGGGCTTTTGGGCCAAACCGCTCATATGGTTGATGAGCATATCGCGATTGCAGATCTCGAGGGACTGTCGGAAATTTATGCGGCGATTTTGGAGGCTTATTTTTCCTAAAGAAGGTGCGCCTTAGGCCCTCGGCATGAGCGTCCGCGCGATGGCGTCTTGCCAGCCCGCGAGCAAGCGTTTGCGCTCGGCATCCCCCATGCGCGGCTCAAATCTTGCGCCGCAATTCCAGGCCGCCGAGATGGAAGCGAAATCGGAGAACAGCCCAATCGTAAGGCCCGCCAAATAGGCCGCCCCCTGAGCCGTCGACTCGAGCAGAGACGGGCGCTCGACCGGCGCGTGCAAAATGTCCGCTAGGAACTGACAGAACCAATCATTTGCCGCCATCCCGCCATCGATGCGCAGCGCGCGGGGCTTGGCACTGCTGCCCATGGCCTGCAAGAGATCATACGTTTGATAGGCGGGCGATTCGAGCGCCGCGCGCACGATTTGCGCGGGGCCCGAGTCGAATGTGAGGCCGCAAATCAGGCCACTTGCTTGAGGATCCCAATAGGGTGCGCCGAGACCCGCGAAGGCGGGCACGAGATAGATCCCGCCATAGCCCCCCGCCTTGGCCGCCATAGCCGCCGTTTGCGTAACATCCTGGAAGAAATCCAGGCGGTCGCGCAGCCATTTGAGTGCAGCTCCCGCCACAAAGGCCGAGCCCTCGGCGGTATAGGCCGTGCGCCCCGCAGCGCGATAACCCAAGGTTGTGAGGACGCCATTTGCCGGGCGGGGCGCATCTTGCCCGGTATTGAGCAACAGAAAGAGACCCGTCCCGTAAGTTGCCTTTGCCATCCCGGCATCAAGGCAGGCTTGGCCGATCATTGCCGCATGCTGGTCGCCCGCCATGCCCGCAACGGGGATTTGCGTGTTGAAAATCCCGGGCTCGGTCACTCCAAAGAGAAAGCCGTTGTCATGCACTTCGGGAAGAAGTGTTTTGGGAATATCAAACAGCTGCAAGAGTTCGTCATCCCAGCAGAGCCGGTGGATGTCGAACAGCATTGTGCGCGCGGCGTTCGTCACGTCAGCCGCATGCGTCTTGCCGCCCGTGAAGCGCCAGAGCAAAAAACTGTCGATTGTGCCAAAGGCAAGTTCGCTGCGTTCGGCTCGCGCCCGCGCGCCTGGCACATGATCGAGGATCCAGCCGAGCTTCGTTGCCGAGAAATAGGGGTCGAGAAGCAATCCCGTGCGGGCGCGGATGAGAGCCTCGCAGCCTTGCTCGCGCAGCCGCTCGCACATTTTGGCCGTGCGCCGGTCCTGCCAGACAATGGCCGGATAGATTGGCCTGCCCGTTGCGCGCTCCCACACCACCGTGGTCTCGCGCTGATTGGCAATGCCTATCGCGGCAACCGGCGCACCGGATTTTGCAATGGCTTCGCGCGCGGTCGCAAGAACATCCCGCCAAATTTCCTCCGGATCATGCTCGATCCATCCGGGTTGCCGATAGGATTGCGCAAGCTCGCGTTGCGCCGCGGCAACGAGCCGCCCCGAAGAATCGAAGACAAGGCTTCGTGTCGAGGTCGTGCCTTGGTCGATGGCAAGGAGATGGCTCATTGGGCGTATCCGTCAAGATCTCCTTTTCGCCAAATAGGGAGCGGCTCTACTCTCTGTCAATGACTGGCAGCTTTTTGCTTTTGCGTGACCGCTTCAATGGTGAACCGCCCGGGAGCAAAGCACCCGCAGCGGCTTCATTTGGAAGCTGCTGCAGGCGCGGAGATGTGGTTTAACGTCTAATGAGAAGGCGGCTGCTCTGTTTCTAGAGTCCCGGCAATCCCGGCAGGACCTGCGTCCCTTCGTTGCGTACCGCGATAAGACTGTTCGGGTTAAGACCGAGCAGCGCTAGGATTGTGGGAGCTATCTGCGCCGTTTCGACCGGGCTGTGGACAGTCGCAGATCCCAAGGAAGGATGGGCAACAAGCATCATGACATTCGTATCGTCACGGGCGAACCCGCCATGCTCCGCGAGCTTCTTTTTGCCGCCGGTATAAATGACCCCAACATTTGGCGCGACGATTATGTCGGGCGTGCGCGAACCGGGAGGCAGTGGCCCTGGAGGAGCGAACATCAAACTCAAGTTTTGGCCGTAAAAGATCTCCCCTCCATTGGCACCTATCTTGGCGGCATTTGCCTCGAGCTGCGATACGGCCGTCAAAGCCGGGATCTTGCTGGTGTCGAGCCAAAGCAGTGAGATGTCGTCTTCAAGCGCCTGCAGCACCGCGGTGGAGGGGCTGATAACCCCAGAAGGCGGACTAAGAGACATGTTGTCCGCAGGAATGCGCAGCACCCGGTTCGGATCGATTGGCGACTGGCCATGCTTTGCGCTGACGATGATCGCCGTGGTCTCATAAAGTCCCCGGCGCTTGAGCTCGCTCACAAATCTGCCGATCGAGGCGTCGACGAATTTGATTTCGGCGAGCAAAGCAGGGGTTGGAGTGCCGTCCCCGTTCTGATAGCCGCCTGTTACATTAATGCTATGCTCAATTAACTTCTGGCCGACGCTCACCGCTTGGAAATTCATGCCGAACACATTTGGCACAGGCTTCGGCCTTGTGCCATCGTGGCTCATCCCGTCGATTTCGTTCAGGATGGCCTGAACCTTGAGACTGTCATAGCACTTGATATTGGCAAAGCTGTCCGTCCAAGCATTGCTCGAAGACACAGCGGTTTGGTCCGGAAGGGGATCGCATTTCAATAGGGTAACTTGCGGCAGCGAGACTGGAATCGAATTGATTTCAGGCGCGTAGTAATCGTCGACGCCCTTGCCGCTTTGGCCGTTGGTCAGCTCATAGGACTGATGCTTGTCCGACCAAGCCGTATAGCCGCCCGCTGCCTTGACGGCTTCGAATATCGTATTGACCCGGATAAAATGATGCGGATAGACCGGAGCACAACTGTTCCGGGGGTCACGTGGCAAATAATCCGGGTTGATGCCGCCACCGGCATCGAGCTTCGTGTAGTCGATATCGATCTCCTCGTCGAAACCGACCTGCGTTCCGACGACGCCGGGGCAAAGCGAAGGGCCGCCGGGGA
>JAFMSB010000155.1 GCA_017353815.1 Methylocapsa sp.
TAGGCGGCGCGATTTTTAGTCGAGCGCGGCGCGGCAGCAAAATTGCGAGCACGTAACTCCTTGCAGGTGCAAGGCGGAGAGCGCTTCTCTGCCCAAATCCACAACTGCAACGGATGCGCCTGGTGCAAAGAACCGCCCGTGTTAAATTGCGCTGCCTAGGCTTGGGCGGCGCGCTGCCTCATCGCGAACTCGCGAGTAAGCACGGAACAGCTGGCTCACTGCAGCTTCCCTTTCGGCACCTTACGATTGTGCTGCTCTCCCGCCACCCTTCCTGGTCTGCTGGCATTCTTGCTGGACCGCGCGGCCTCACGCCAGGCATTCCTCCAGCCAGCTTTGTTGTCAGTCAGTCAAAACCCAGCGGCCAAAGAAGTAGAGCGCGACCACAAAAGCAACCGCGGTTACTGCCCCAATTGGCGTCCCAATCCAGCTCGCAATTTCCAGTAGTTCACCCATAACATTCCTCCGTCTGCTTTTCCTTGACTTAGCTGCGCCGCGGAAATTCTACCTTGACCCCGCAGCTCATCCGGGCTGCCAAGCTAATAGACTTTCGTAGGCGTCCCTTGTGTCGAGTTTCGTCACAAGCGCCCTGCCTTGCGAAATGTCTCAATTAGTGGCTGCCGGATGTTTACCTGCCGATGCGATGTTTCCGCGCCGCGAACCGATCGCATGTGCTCGTGGTTCACGCCCATGACCTAAGCGCAGGCCCTACCCAGGACATTTACGTGATTACTATAGAGTCATTCGCGGACGCCGGTCAAGCGGCTCCTGGCATGGACAAAAGGGTCTGTTGTGCGCGGCTAACGATGCAAATACTGCGCTATGGAAACGGTTCCTCACCCTCTGCGGCAACCGCCGTTACCCTAGTGTTGCTGCTTCGCGAAAGGCCGGTTGAGGCTCCTCTTCCGCGTCTACGGAATGCACGGGAATCCCCGGGTGCGACAAAAAGCGGCAAGCAACGCCAAAAAACAAAGCGCATGACCGGGCGGTCGCATTAGACTCAACCGGCGAACGCCGGCGGAGCCCAAAGCTGCATCTCTGATGGCCGAGACATCCTAACACTTTACCTAAGAAATCTTGCCCAAGATTCTTGGCCGGCAAGACGCCTACGCTAAGGAATTCTGAATCTGGATTGCATGAGCTTTTGAGCCTGCAAAAACATCTCTTTTTTCTTGCCAGCTATGCCGCTATGCGCCGCCCGTGCGCCAAATTCCGCCATGCTCGCAGATGCGTTTTTCAGCCATAAGGCCAAGCCTGCGGGATCTTTTGCCGCCTCGCAGGCAAAGCGAAAACCGATCTGGGACGTCCCCGAGCCAAGAGCCGCCCATCCCCGGGGGCTCGCAAGGGCCGCGGCGAGTGTCTGCGCCGCTTCACCGGCGGTGCCGCCGAGCAGCTTCAAGACATCGCGAGCCGGCAAAAGCCCGGCGAAAATTCCCGCCAGCGTGTCCGCGAAGCTGCCATTCCTGCGGGCGCGCCCAGCGAGAATCTTAAACACCTCGATCCAAAGAGGAGCGAGCGTGCGGTTGCTGATCAAATGCACGATGAGCCGGGCGAGCGCCATGTCATAGCGCAGCTCGCTTTCGACGCGTGCAGCAAAAGGCGCAAGAGCCGGGGCAGAAAAATTGTCCGCATGCAGACAATGGGCGAGCGTCTCAGCCGCCCAGGAGGCGCTTTGCAAGGCATATTGGATGCCTTCGCCATTAAGCGGATTGATGAGGCCAGCGGCGTCGCCGATCAGCATGACGCGGCCGGACATGATCGGCAGCCTGTGATTGTAGGTGACTAAAGGCCAGCCCGCGATCTTGCCGCGCAGGCGCGCGTTGCGCAGGCGCGCCGCGAGCGCCTTATCCTCGCGGATCAGGCGGCGCAACATGGCAGCCGGCGTGAAATCATGGGCAGGCAAGGACTCAACCGCGATTCCAAGCCCGACATTCGCCGCGCCTTTTCCCGTGGGGAAGAGCCAATAGTAACCGGGAAGGCAGCTCGCATCGAAATAAAGATCCAGCTGCTCATCCGGGCCTTCGACATTGGTGAAATAGGCCCGTGAGGCGACAAACCGGTCGCGCCGCGGGGGGGCCGATCCGCGCAGGAGCCGCGCGACCTTCGAGCTTGCGCCATCGGCGCCAATCAGCAGCCGGCAGCGCAACGTCAGGGACCCTTGCGAATTCGCCACTTCCACAGTTGCAGAATCGCGGTCGGCGGTAAAATGGATGAGCTCGCAACCCTCCCTTACCCGGGCGCCGGCGTTGCGCGCAGCATCGAGGATAAACTTATCGAGCACAAAGCGGGGAATCACGCGCCCATAAGGGGGCATGGAAGTGACCGCGGGGAAAGGCCGCGAGATAAGCTCTGCGCCGCCAACATAAATTGCGCCGCGCCAGCCAATGTTCGCCGCTGCGAAGCCATCCATCTGCGACACGCCAAGCGCATCGAGCTCGATCAATGCAGACGGACCAACAAAATCGCCGCATACCTTATCGCGAGGAAAGACCACGCGGTCGAGAAGCAGGACCGACGCTCCCAGGCGCGCGAGATGCGTGGCAGCGGCGGCCCCCGCTGGCCCGGCCCCGGCAATGATCACATCCGCGTCGTAACGCAGACTTCCTGCTGTTTTAACCATTGCTCCCAATCTGCGCTTCCTATTCCAATCCCGGAAGTCATCGCAGATCACGGAATGAGTGATTCGCGCGCCCGCCCGCCCCGGATCAACTCCGGGCATGATGGAGTGAAATATCCGGGGCCCTATTTATTCCGGCTTCTGGTATAAGTGCCGTTCCCCGCAAGCCTTGGCAAGCCCGGCCTTGGCCGTCAAGAAAGCGGCAGGGCGCAGCGGATAGGCATCCTCATTGATGAGAGCCATCGGGTGGCCCAACCTGGCCTTCTTGTGCCTTATAAAAATACTGCGAGCACACAAGCCATCTTTTTAATGGCCGCAACGGAAGTACACACAAAATGATCAGAAGCGGCAGGCTCGTAACCAGATGAACCCACCAGGGCGGCCTATAGGCGCTATCAAACCAGAGCGCAAATCCACCGCGGGAAAAGACATCACCGTTAATGCAAAAAACGCCGGCCCGGCTCCGGGATCGGCAAATCCATAATCGAGTCCGCAGACGCCGCAGCGCGGCGCAAGTCTAAGGAAGCTGCGAAAGAGCTTGCCTTCTCCGCAGCGCGGGCAGAACCCGCGTGCCCCTGTCAGGATGGGATTTTTCGCGGCACTGTGCATCTCTGGTATTCCTGTTCTCGCTGCGCCGAAAGTCTTACCCGGGCGCGTCCTCGATAGGATCAAAGCGTGTTATATCAAAGCCGAAAATTCCAAAGGCATGCCGCATATGCGGGGGAAGAGGCGCGGTGACGTCGAGCATTCCGCCCTTCGGATGGGGCAGCACCAACCGGCGCGCGAGAAGATGCAGCTTGCGCTCGGCCGCCCCGGGCAGTGCGCGCAATGCATCGCCGCCTGCGGGTCTTCCGCCATATTTTGGATCGCCTACTACGGGATGGCCGATTGCCTCCATATGGGCGCGCAATTGATGCGTGCGTCCGGTCACGGGCTTGAGCGAGAGCCAGGAGAGGAGCGGCGGCGCCTTATCGACGACCGCGTAATAGGTCAGCGAATGGCGGGCGTCCTCCTCGCCATGCGCGGCGACGCGCATCTTTTCCTTCTCTCCCCCCGCCTTTGCGCCTCGCGCCGCGGCGGCGGTCTGCTGCTTCATTCCGCCGTCCTTGGCTAGGTAAAGCGAGATCCGGCCTTGGGCCGGCTTGGGCACCCCATGAACGAGCGCCCAATAGATTTTCCGCGCCTGGCGCGAGCGGAAAACTTCACCGAGCTCCGCTGCGATCTTTCTTGTCTTGGCGGCGAGCAACACACCTGATGTGTCGCGGTCGAGCCGGTGAACGAGCACAGGCCTTTCGCCACGCTCACTGGCAAGCGCCGCGAGCATCCCGTCGATATGGCGGGTCTGCCCCGATCCGCCTTGAACTGCAAGGCCGAAAGGCTTGTTGAGGACCAAAAGTTGGCGATCCTCGAAAAGGATCAGATCTTGCAACGTGCGCTTATCGGCTTCCGGGTCAAACCGGGCTGGGGCGGCGGATTCTGGAAGCTGCAATGGGGGCACACGCACCATCTGCCCCGGTGCGAGCCGCGTTGCTGTCTTTACCCGCGAGCCATTGACGCGCACCTCGCCGGTGCGAACGATTTTGTTGAGATGAGAAAGGGAAAGGCCTGGCATGCGCCGCTTGAACCAGCGGTCGAGTCGCAAGCCCTCTTCCTCCTCGGTGACCGTAAAAGTTTGGACAGCCACCAAAGCTCCTAAATAACCAACACGGACGCCCTCAGCGCCCGGGGCGCCGCGCTCGACCACACTCGATCGAAGTCACATGGATGCTGCGCTTCTTGGGGTCAAATCCGGTTCAGCGAATAATCCCAAGGCCCAAAATTCCTTGAATAATCAAGAAGACCGCTACAATGTAATTCAGCAGCCGCGGCATAATCAAGATCAGGATACCTGCGATCAAAGAGATAACCGGCTGGAGGTGCGCAACGCTTATGGTCATGCCCATGCTCCTCTAAGTGAGTGCTTCGGCTTCCGGTTAGGCGCCAGATCGCCACACTCAATGTGGGCGTACCCGGCCCATGCCTATATGATGCGCAGACAGGCAGGGTGCCAGCTCGCTGGCAGGCGCGCCTCATTCCCCGCTCAGCCAGTCGATCAGAAAGCTAGATTCTTCGCTTTCGAGGATCAGGGCGAGCCACGGCAAGAGGATTTTTGCCTCTTCCGCCAGCCGGAACGGCGGGTTGATAAGGATCATGCCGCATCGCGCAAGCTTCCCTGCGGTCAATGGAGGGCCGATTTGAAGCTCGAGGCGAAGCGTTCTCCTGACGCCCCGGCGCGCGAAGATCCGCGCAATTGCTGCAGGCGCCCGGTTGTCTTTGACGGGATACCAGAGCACATAAACGCCCGCCGCCCATTTGCGCCAGGCACCTGCCACGGCCTCGGCCGCCGTTTCCCATTCGGCTTCCTTTTCGTAAGGCGGATCGACAAGAACGAGGCCGCGCCGTTCCGGCGGCGGAATGAATGCCCGCAGGCCCATATATCCGTCCATCGCAAACAGCTTTGCTCTTCGGTCTGCGCCAATGCTGGATTTGAGCTGGGCAAAGGCCTGCGGCTGCAGTTCGCACAAG
>JAFMSB010000156.1 GCA_017353815.1 Methylocapsa sp.
CGCAGCCGGGACGACTTAGGATTAGGGCTCCCGCTACGCCGCCGGATGCATTATTTCGACCCAGCTTTCGTAGCTAGGCTTTGGCGTCCAGGCTCCCCGCAGGGGCCACGATCCGCCGGTAGAGGTGCCAAGTGGCATGTGCCAGCACGGGCACCACGACCGCAAGCCCCACAAACAAGGCCGCGAAGCCGGCCGCCAAAAGGGCCGCAACTATCAGTCCCCAGACCGCCATGACGAATGGATTCTCGAGCGTCGCCCTTACCGAGGTTTCCACCGCGACCGCTAGGCCGACATCGCGGTCGAGAAGCAGAGGGAAGGAGACGACGCTGATACTCAGGACCACGACGGCAAATACCGCGCCGATCGTATCCCCGAGAACAATCATGCTCCAGCCGCGCGGGGTGGTCAGAACATCGACGAGAAAGCCAATAAAGGATTCCGGCTCGTTAGGGCCGTAGAACCACACATAGATTGCCCTGGCCACGGTAAGCCAGAGGGCGAAAATGATCAGGAGCACGAGGCCGAGCGCCAAGAGCGAGGGCACCGATGGCGAGTGGATCACCTTGAAAGCATCCGACCAATGAGGCTCGAGGCCCAGCTCCCGGCGCTTGCTTATTTCATAGAGCCCAACGGCGGCCAAGGGGCCGACAAGCGCAAACCCAGCCATAAGCGGGAACAGAATGGATGTCGCATAACCGGCCAGGCAAAAGCCGGCGATTGGGTAAATCAGGCCCAGAAAAGCCAAGGACGAGGGCATCGACAAAAAATCGTCAATGCCTTTCGATAAAGCTGTTCTGAGATCGCCGATCGCGATCTTGCGCACCAGGGGATGAGCCGGAGTTGCACCCGGGCCGGACATCACGTGGAACGTCGCCATTTATGTTCCTCCCACCCAAGCCGTTAGCGGCCATCCCGGTATACAGCCCCTCGCTACGGCCAATCCACTAGAGCCGGACAGCGTCGATTTTCAACTATATAATTTTCCTCCGCGTTTGTCGCCCCCTCTGCGGATCGCTTAATTGGGGGGAGGAAGTTTTGGCACCGGAGAAGCGGGGAGAACAATTATTCTTCGCGCGCCCGCTGCTCGCGCCGGGACGCGTGCGGCAGGGCTGGACGCGCGATGAAGGACAAATTAGAAAATGGGAAAAGCACCGGCTCGAGAGCTGCAGCGTGACGCAAGAATCAGGCGCGATGCAGGGATAAAATGGGAAGCCTTTGAAAAAGAGAGCCCGGCGAACAGCCACTTTCGTAGCCGCGGCTGCAGCCATCCTCGGCGCTGTCTGGTGGTTTAAGATAAACCAGGACTATCTTGGGGAATACTTTGCTGGCGTTGGCGATCTTTTCCGCTACGTCAGCTTCCACCGCAGGTGATCGCAAGGCAAAACGCCTATCCCGCGTCAGCTAAAAGACAGAGCCCCAGCACACATCGAGCCAGCGCCAGCCCTGCTCTGTCCAGACCTTCTGCCAGCAGTAGTTTTGTGGATCATAGTAAATGCCATCCGCCCAGGCATAGGGTTGAGGATAAGTATAGGCCTCAGGCAAACCCTGAGGCAGGGCTTCGGCGCCAAGCACCTTTGCTGACGCTGTGAGAAACAGGGCGGCCGACAAGGCGGCCGCGCAGCCCGGGCGCGATTTGCGGATCATCGGACAGCTCCTCGCATTGAATGCCACCGTCGCAATGCGCCGCCAAGAATAGCACCGGCAGCGGATAGGGCAAGGTGAGCCCGGCCACGTTACCTGGATTCTGGCCGCCCGCCAGATTGGGCAAAAATGCGCGCGCCGAGCCGGATCAAGACCTGCCGCAACGGCTCCTCCAGGTCATCGCCGGCGCAGCTTGCTGCTGCCGCCATTTCGGATTCGCCGGGTTGCGGCGCCCCGCGGGCGCGAGTGGCGGGCAGGATATCCACAGGCCCCTGCATTAGGACAAGGCGGGCGATGCATTGCCAGCCAAAATGCGCGTTGGCGCGCTCGATGATGAGGGGAGCGAGATGCTGCATTTCGAGCGCGAATCCGGTCTCGACCCGGACCACGAGCGCGGCCCCATTCCGGGCGCTTCCCTCTTGCGGGCCGCGCGGGCAGGACGGCGGCTGGATTTTCACCGGGCGCGAAGCGGCGGCGAGTCTCTCGCCAACGATATTGTCCCAATAGAGGATGAGCGCCCCCTGGCCAAAGCCGCGCTTTGCCAGCAGGGGCCCAATGGCCGGCTGAAGGAGGCCGCCCAAAGGCCTCGGCCAGGGAGTTTTTGCGCTCCGATATTGCATTCGGTGTCTCCTGGCTGCTTTTGTCCGCTATAAGCGACCATATGCAGCCGAGTTTGCCTAACCGGGAGCGGGCCGCACAGCCCCTATTCGATCTTGCCCCCAGAAAACACATGTCCGGCGCTGGAGTCGGGCGCCGCGAGGATGTCCCGCCGGAGCATTTTTCAATGCGCTGCAACGCCGCAAAGCAACGCCAATCCGTGATCGCTCGACCATGCGCGGGGCCCTGGGCCGACTGCGCGGGCGCGCTTCTTGCCTGGTACACGCTTAACCGCCGGGATTTGCCCTGGCGCGCGCAGCCCGGCAAAGCAGCGGATCCTTACCGGGTGTGGCTTTCGGAAATCATGCTCCAGCAGACCGCGGTTGCCGCTGCAAAACCCTACTTTGCCGCGTTTTTGGCGCGCTGGCCAACAGTCGAGGATCTGGCGCGCGCCAACGCCAGCGAGGTGATGCGGCAATGGGCGGGGCTTGGCTATTATTCGCGTGTGCGCAATCTTCTTGCCTGCGCGAGGATCGTCGTGGAGGATTTTGGCGGACGGTTCCCCGATAGCGAAGCTGCCTTGTTGAGTTTGCCGGGGATCGGGCCATATACGGCAGCGGCAATTGCGGCGATTGCCTTTGGACAGCCTGCCGCTGCGGTCGATGGCAATATCGAGCGCGTGGCTGCCCGGCTCTTCGCAATGGAGACGCCGCTGCCCGCGGCAAAGGCCTGCATCAAGGAGAAGACAAGGCGGCTTGTGCCGCAGCACCGTCCGGGGGACTTTACTCAGGCGATGATGGATCTTGGAGCAACGATATGCCTGCCAAGAAATCCATCTTGCCGCCTCTGCCCGCTGCGCAAGTTTTGCCAGGCTTATGCATCCGGCATCCAAGAAAATCTGCCGCGCAAAAAAATCCCCCGCAAACGGCCAATTCGCTTTGGCGCGTGCTTTTTCGTCCAGCGCAAGGATGGCGCGCTCCTTCTCCGCACGCGCCCGCCACGCGGGCTTTTGGGCGGCATGACGGAGCTGCCCGGCACCGCTTGGGAAGCTCGCCTTGATTTGAGCGAAGCCGTCAAGCAGGCGCCTCTGAGGGCGGATTATCGCACGCTTGAGCGGCAAGTCGCACATAGCTTCAGCCATTTCGCGTTGCGGCTGGCCATTTTCGTGGCCGAGGTTCCAGCCGGGCGCCGCGCTCCCGCGGGATGCCGCTTTGTGCCGCGCCGCCGCCTCGGCAGGGAGGCTTTCCCGAGCTTGATGCGCAAGGTCATCGAGGCCGCGCGGCTTGGCGGCATAAATGAACCAGTCGCGCCCCGCGCCCCCTTGCGGTAATGTGCACCTCTGACGCTGGTGCCGCGCACAAGCCCCTGTGCGGTGGCCGGCCTAATTTGGCCCTTGCCGGGGCGGGCTTAAGACGATGGCCTCAAGCTTGCGCAGCGGCCCAAACTGCGCAAGGCGCAGGGAAGGAGATCATGCAAACTCCCGGGGGCAGTATTTTCGATTTCTTGGGAATACTGGCCATCTTATTTTTCGTCGCCGCCAACGGCTTTTTCGTTGCCGCAGAATTCTCGCTTGTAGCCATCCGCCGGAGCCGGGTCGCGGAGCTTGCCGCCGCACGGCGCAGGAACACTGCGGCCCTGCAGTGGGCGACCGGCCATCTCGATTCCTGTCTCGCCGCAACCCAGCTTGGTATCACGATTTCTTCTCTCGCGCTCGGCTGGATAGGCGAGCCCGCGCTTGCCCGATTGATCGAGCCCTATCTTAAAGGGCTGCTGGGTGCGGCCGCGGCCGCCAGCGCCCATGCCATTTCAGTTGCCATCGCTTTCATTGCGATCACGGCGCTGCTCGTGGTGCTCGGCGAACTCGCGCCAAAAAATCTCGCGCTCCAGCGCAGCGAGGGAACCGCCCTGTGGGTCGTCCGGCCGCTCGCAGTCTTTCAGTTCCTGTTTCGCCCCGCAATCGCAATCTTAAACGGCCTCGGCAGGATGGTGCTTAAGATCGCAGGCTTGCAGCCGGGAGCCGCCGCCGAATCGTTGCATTCCCCGGAAGAATTGAAGCTTTTGGTCCAGGCAAGCCAGGAAGGGGGAATGCTTCATCTGGCGCAGCAGGAAGTGGTGATCCGGGTGCTGAGCATTGGCGAGCGCCCAATCGGCGATATCATGACGCCGCGCCCCGAATTGGAATGGATCGACGCCGACGACAGCCGTGACGAAATGCTGCGCGCCATAAGGCAATCGCGCCACGAGCAGCTTCTTGTCGGCAGCGGCGATATCGACGAGCCGCTCGGTGTGGTCTCGAAAAAGGACCTTCTCGACCAATTGCTCGACGGACTGGCGGCCGATCCGATGACCGTTTTGCGCGAGCCGCTCGTTGTACTTGAGTCGACGCCAACTTTCAAAGTGCTTGAGCGTTTTAAGAAACGCCCCGTGCGGCTTGCCATGATCGTCGATGAATATGGGAGTCTTCAGGGGATTGTGACCCAGACCGACCTTCTCGAAGCCATCGCAGGCGATCTGCCAGAGGCCGAAGGCGAGGAGCCCGACATCATCGAGCAGGAGGATGGCTCGCTCCTTATCGATGGCATGATGCCCGCCCATGATGCATTCGACCGTCTCGGCGTGAAAGCAAGGCCGGAGGAAGGCGACTTCCACACGATTGCCGGTTTCGCCCTCTCCGAGCTTGGCCATCTGCCCGAAAAGGGGGAGGCCTTTAGCTACCAAGGCTGGCGTTTTGAGATCGCTGGCTTGGAGGGTCTGCGCATTGGCAAATTGCGGGCCAAAAAGGAAGTTCCGGGAGAAGGCAACGGCACGTACTAAACTTGCGGTCTTGCGCCCTTGCACGGGCAAGGCGGTTCGCGCTAAGAATCCGGCATTTGCAGGAGTGTAGCTCAATTGGTTAGAGCACCGGTCTCCAAAACCGGGGGTTGG